>NZ_BCUY01000042.1 GCF_001591465.1 Cytobacillus firmus NBRC 15306 | reverse complement strand
CCTCTGAGTCTTGAAGTGGGGGTCTTACTGCCCGTTAGACTGCGATAAAAATCTGTAATAGGCAACAAGGGAGCCGCTGTATGCAGATCCCTTGTTAAGTATAATCTTAGTATAACGGAAGGGTGATATCTATTGAAGTCCCTTCACCGATTTTTGAGCTGATGACGCATTTGCCGTTGATTAATAGCATTCTCTCCATCATGGCAGCAATGCCAGCTGAGTTTTTCATTGCGGCATCTACATCAAAGCCCTTCCCCTTATCTTTAATAGTGATTGAAAGCTTTCCCGGTTTCCACCGAAGAATAATACCTGCACTCATTGTGTCAGCATATCTTGCTATGTTAGCCAGGGCTTCCTGGCAAACACGGAAAAGTGTAATCCTTTCCTGTTCCCTGATTTGCACTTCCTTTCCCACATTCTGAAGATCAACAATGATTCCATAGGTGGAAGTGTATAATTTCAGATAACTTTTCAGGGCCGGCAGCAGACCGAGGGTTCCTAAAGCAGGGGGATGCAATTCCACAGCCAGAAGCCTGATTTCCTGAATTGTTTTCTCCATCATTTGTGCCATATCCCCTATATAGCCCTTCATCTCCGGCTGACCGACAGCTGTCTGAATGAACTGCATGCCTGTGTATAGACTGTAAAGCGTCTGCCCTACCCCTTCGTGAAGCTCCAGGGCAATTCGCTTGATCTCATCTTCCTGAGACTGAATAATATATGAACTGATATTTTTCTTTGCTGGCTGGGTTTCCATTTCATCCCTCCTCCTATTGAATTTATTTTTTTGCTTTTATTTAGCTTTTTTTACCCGATGGCTGGAAATATCACTGAACATGCCTGCATATTGGACTACATCTCCGGCGTCATTTTTAATCGCGCTAATGGTCAGCCACTGGAGATATTCTTCCCCATCCTTGCGGGAATTCCATATTTCCCCTTGCCAGAATCCATTGTTTTCAATTGAAGTCCACAAGTCCTGGTAAAAGCCTTTAGACTGCCTTCCTGATTTAAGGATACTCGGATTTTTGCCGACTACTTCCTCTTGTCTATAACCGGTAATTTCTGTGAAAGCAGGGTTTACAGAAATAATTTTTCCGTTCTTATCTGTCACCAGAATACCTTCGATTGTATGATCAATCACCTGGCTCGCAATTTCCATCCTTCCCTGGTAATACATCCAAACAACCAGAATCAGGCTGGCAAGCGCGACCTGTGACAATGCCATAAAACCAATTGCATAATGGCCTGTAATGTTAAATAGGAGAGTCAAAAGCAGCGGAGGGAAAAATCCGCCCAGACCGCCCATCGCAGACACAATTCCATTTACGATACCGGCCTGCTTTTGGAAGTACATTGGCACAAGCTTAAATATGACCCCGTTTCCAATTCCTGCTGATAGAGCAATGCTTAAGCATCCAAATGTATACCATGTGATTGAAGGAGATAGTGATAGTATCACCGCAGAAATGGTGTAGACGCCAAAAACAAACATCAGCAAAATTAAAGAGTGAAAACGGTCAGCCAGCCATCCGCCTATTGGCCTCATAGCAGTTGCAAGAACAATGAAACCTGCTGTTCTTAATCCTGCATCAACTTTATCAAGTTCAAAGTGAGCTACAAGGAAGTTTGGCAAATAAATGGTGAATGCCACAAATGATCCAAAGGTAATAAAATAGAATAAGCTCAATAGCCATAGTTTTTCATTTTTATAGACCCCTTTTATTTGCTCAAGAAGCGGAGTCTGTACTTTAACTTCTTTTTTATCTCCCAGGAAGAAGTTAGCCGCAATGAAAATCCCCAGCAGAACAAGGTAAATCTGTACGGTTAGGGACCATCCAAATTTTGTGGCAACAACTGGTGCTGCAAAGGCAGTGATGGCTGTTCCAAGATTCCCTGCCCCGTAAATGCCATTTACAAACCCATGGCGCTCCTTTGGGTAATACTTCGGAAGTGAAGTAACACCAACAGAGAATACCGCTCCTCCAAGGCCGAGGAATAATCCCCCGATAAGCAAATCAGTAATAGAATCTGCTATGCTTATATAATAGACTGGAAATAATAGAAGGATAAAGCTCAGCATAAAGATTACTCTGGCGCCAAACTGATTAGCATAATATCCCAGAGGTATGCGGAGCAGCGATCCGAGGATGACCGGAACAGCTGTTACAAGGGCAAGCTTATCGGCTGGAATATTGATATCTTCCTTTATAAATGGCATTAGAGAGGATATCAGCACCCAAACCATAAACCCGGCAACTAAGTTTAATGTCTGCAATGGAAGCTGTATTTTTCTTATCATTTTTGTTCACGCTCTCTTCTTAATTACATATTTTAATCCGGCTTCCTGATCAATTGCAGCCCACTGGGTCTCGGATGCTTCTACAGAGGAGGTCAGCGGAACTGCAAAAAAGTTCATTTTATCAAAATAAATCCGCAAGTGTGTTCCATCAGGACACAGTCCGGTTTTTTCAATTATCTTAGGAACAAATGGTGCTTTGTCACTTCCATCTTCATCTAAGATTGCCACCTGAACCTTCTCCCGGACAAATCCATCCAGATCCTCTTTTTTAATGTGCTCCACAGCTGCCGCACCCTCTTTTGGCAGGGTAAACATACATCTGGTATCCCTGAAGATATTTCCAGAAGGATTCTCCTGCATTTTCTTCTATAAATTCAATGGTTTCCTCTTCCGATTGCCATTTGCTCATGCCTTTTACCTCTGCTACAACAATGTCCATCCCATCATGTGACTTTTCATCCAAGTACCAGTTGAGGCGGACTCCCTTAAAGAGTTCGGAGAGGATCTGATCAAGTTCCGGAGCAAAATCCCCAGATCGTTCCCTTACAAAACAAAAATCAAGATATGTTTCACTGTTCATATAAATCACGCCCTCATGTTAATCGTCTTTTTATAAGCGAATACAGCCAGGGGAAAAAGAACAATATTCAGCCCGCCGAAAATCAGTACATTTTCATAGTTTTCGTAATAATATTGGTGGACCATATATTGAGTAAAGACAATATTCATCATTAAAATCGCGGCCAAAATAATGACTCCAAGGTATTTACGCTTCATAACGCTTCACCCTCACAGCATAGATTGATCCATTCTCCACTTTAACCTGAATTTCCGGCAGCGGTCTTCTTGGCGGTCCTGCAGTTGGCGCACCAGTTTCCACATCGAACTTGCCGTGGTGGCAAGGGCAAATCATTTCACCCTGCTCCTTCACCCAAAATACAGGGCAGCGCAAATGTGTACACGCGTTCTGATAGGCAACATATTTGTTCTCAGATAAGCGGATTAAAATTGCATCATCATGATCTCCGGGAAACTTGAACTCCACTGCATCGCCGATTGGCAGGTTGCTTACTTCGGTTATTTTCTTATGAGGATATTCCTTTTCGCCTAGACCCATTAATTCTTTGGCAGCTACCGCCCCCCAGGGAAGGGAGGAAACCGCAAATACACCGGCCGCTCCAACCAAAGTTTTCATGAATCCCCGTCTATCCAGTTTTCTTTCGTTATTCCGTTCGATATTGTGCGTATAATTATCTTCATTAAAGGGAATCTTGTTATTCTTATCAGACATCCCTAATCCCTCCTAAAACAGCTTTGTAATCCCCTGCAGGATTCCCGGCAGATTGACCTTTACGTTTGTTTCGCCTTCAAGATATGGCATGCTTGTAACCCATTTGCCGTTATCAAGGTTAAATTGCTTCTTCTTATTTTCAATTTCTTCATCTGTCAGCCACTGCAATGTATTGGATGGACACACACTCGCACACATAGGAGGAATTCCATCTTTTGTACGATCAATGCATAGATCGCATTTGTACATTAGGTTCTGCTCGTGATCAAATTTCGGTATGCCGTATGGGCAGGCAATTGTACAGTTCTGGCAGCCAATACACTTTTCGACGAGTGCAGATAACACAGCGCCTGTCTCATGAATCTGAATGGCCTGGGCAGGACAGCTTCGCGCACATGCCGGATTTTCACAGTGAAGGCACATGAGAGGCATTGTCTGCCGGTTCACAAGAGGATTTACATCATACACATAGTTTCTGTTGCGCTCCTCATGCCCCCCGCATTGTGTACATGCTGCCAGACAAGAACGGCATCCTATACAGTTTTCAAGTTCCAAATACAGCCTCTTCTTCATTTATTGCACCTTCTTTAATTCGACTTTTTCCAGCTGTGCAGCACATGCCTTGAACTCAGGCATACGGGATATTGGATCTAATGCTGCGATCGTTAATAGATTAATAGAGTCTTCATGTCCAAAATGGTATGGAACAAAGACCGTATCCTTGCGGATGGCTTCCGTAATTTTGACTTTATAAACAGCCTCGCCTCTTCTTGTAAATAAACGGACTCTTTCTTCATGTTCCATATTATATGTTGATGCTGTTTCCGGATGGATTTCCACATATGGTTCCGGACACATATCATGAAGGAATGGAATTCTTCTGGTCTGATTCCCTGATAGATAGTGATAAACCACCCGGCCAGTCGTTAAGCGAAGCGGATACTTTTCACATGGTTCTTCCGCTGGCGGACGGTACGGCAGTGCGCATATCTTTGCTTTGCCATCCGGATGGTAGAACTTTTTATCAAGGAACATATGCGGTGTTCCTTCATCTTTTTCGTCTTTGCATGGCCAGAATACCCCATCCTGCTTATCGATCTTATCCCATGTAGCACCATAATAATCAGCATAGCCGCCCTTGGTTGCCAGCCTGAACTCATCTGCAACATCTCTGGCTGTTTTTAGGTGAGAGAAATATTTTCCTCTGCCTAACCGCTCAGCCAGCTCCACTTGAATCTGCCAGTCCGGCTTTGATTCACCAACAGGCTCCTGTGCTTTGTTGATTTTTATTATACGTCCTTCAATATTTGTTACTGTCCCTTCATCTTCTGACCAGGTAACTGCTGGCAGGATCACATCTGCAAATTCTGCCGATTCAGAAAGATAGAAATCGGAGCAGACCATGAAATCCAAGGCTTTAAATGCTTTTCTGACAAAATTCAGGTTCGGTGCAGATACTGCTGGGTTTGAACATAGCAGGTATAAACCGCGAATCGTCTTTTGCTCCATCAGTTCAATCATTTCATAAGCAGATACACCAGGCTGCGGCATTTCTTCAGGTGTGATTCCCCAAACGCTGCATACTTCTTCAACATGTTTTGGGTTTGTAATTTTCCGGTAGCCTGGAAGCAAATCTGATTTTTGCCCATGCTCTCTTCCGCCCTGTCCATTGCCCTGTCCTGTGAATGTGGCTACTCCTGCTTTAGGGCGGCCGATCTTTCCAGTAACAAGCGCCATATTGGTATAAGCAGAAACATTATCAACACCCTTATGCTGCTGTTCAACACCCCGCGCAAACATCACTACCGCATTTGGAGCTTTTCCGTATATTTCGGCAGCGCGGATGATTTTTTCCGGCGCTACACCAGTCAGCATGCTTGTATATTCAGGGGTGAAATCCTTTACCAGTTCCTTTGTTTCTTCAAAGCCGTTCGTATGTTTATTAATAAATTCTTCATCTATATATCCCATTTCGATTAATTGATTTACAATCCCGTTTGCAAGTGCAAGGTCTGTTCCAGGCTGCAAATCAAGATGCAGGTCAGCCCTTCTTGCAATTGGCGTTTCACGGGGATCCACCACAATGATATAACCGCCTCTTTCCTGAACGTTCCAAATACGGAACATGGAAGTTGGATGGCATTCAGCTGTATTGCTTCCGGCGATAAACAGACAATCCGTTTCATGAATATCTGTCCAAGGCAATGTTGAGCCTCTATCTACTCCGAAAGAACGAAGGAATCCGCCGGCAGCGCTGGACATACAGAATCGGCCGTTATAGTCAATATAGCGTGTACCCAGAGCAACCCGGGCAAACTTTCCTGTCAGATAACATTTTTCATTTGTCATGGAAACTCCGCTGAAGACGGAGAGTGAATCTTTTCCGTATTCTGTCTGAAGCTCTTTGAATTTTTTGGCGATCAAATCATATGCCTCATCCCAGCTTGCTTCACGGAATCCTTCTGCCGTTCCTTTCAAAGAAGCATCATCCCGGATCAGCGGCTTCAGCAGGCGGTCTTTGTGGTTGGTCTGCTGGTAGGCAGTAACCCCTTTCGGACACATCTTGCCGACAGTAACCGGCCAGTCATAACGGGGTTCAACCCCGATGATTTTATTTGTCTGTGTATTAACCCTCAAATTCATTCCGCATTGCATGCCGCAATAGCTGCAGTGTGTTTTTATCAATTTTTCATTTGGATGGTTTAGATTCTCAATTTCTTTAAAAAACTTATCCCTTTGCATTCTGGTTTGCCTCCTTGACCTTCACTTCATGAGTAGGGAATCCGGAAAATTGTGCAATCCGGTACTTTCTTCTGCAAGGCAGGCACATTTCTGCAAGATGATGCCCTTCCTTTGCCTTAAATTCGATAGCGTTCACGCCGAGTACATCGACGACATCTTTTGATTGTTCAACTGAAACAAATTGATCTCCGCAGACCTTGCATTCCTTCATGCCCTGCTCGGCATAATGTTCCCGGTAGTTTCTTGCCAAAACACTCATTGGCCGGAAAGGAATATGTGCAAGCTTTCCAAAAGGCAGGTAAATCAGTGTGATGATAACTGACCACTGATGGATCAGTGACATTGCCGGCTGTCCAGCACCGTGTAAAAAGATATTCATAAAGGTTAAAGCCAGCCCTGTGATGCTAACCAGAAGCAGCATGTATAAAGGCAGAAAATCATACAGGAATTTCTGCTCTGCTCTTGCCTGCATATTTTTCAGACGGCGGTAAAGTGCCATGCAAACACCGGCGATTACCATTACTGCTGTAATATTCAGGGCGTTGTAAGAAAGGTTGGCGATAATGCCATCCGCTGGGACAGTCATTACCTTCATGCCCATTGCAATAATGTTGTAATGACCATTGTCATCCATCGTAAAATACATCCAGCCAAAAACAAGAGGGAATGTAACGAAGCAGGATAAGATACAGCCCCAGCCGATCAGCACGTGCTGAGTCCATCGGTAAATTCCCCTATTCCAGATAAAATTGTAGGTTGCAAGATGCTCAACAGATGTCTTTGGCGTTGACTTTCTAAATAACAATTTCAATCCTTTTTTCAAAATAAGCTTTGTTGGCGGCCTTTCACCCCAGGCGATGAATCTATAGAAAAACCCTCCAATGAACACAATCGTGCCGACCATATATCCGTACAGGTTTAAATCTACATGTGTAAACATTCTAGTGCCAATAAAAGAAAGAATAGCTAATGCTGTTACAGATAAAAACATCGACTTGGCAAAATGTGATGCAAACGCATTGTTTAATGTGTTCCCTGGTTTTTGATTGACTGCAGCTTTTGCCTGCATAATAACTCCTCCTCATTCACAAACAATTACCTTAACCTTATTGTAAAAGGGGGAGGAGTTTTTCCATATCGGGGAACTTCCCCATTCGAGGGGGAAAATTCCCCTATCTTAAAAAAATTTGAGAAATGACAGATGCGGAAAGGATAAAGATGCTGACAAAAAAGACCACTCATGGCCTTTTTTGACTGGCAGTAAAGTTGTCTGACGGGGATGGAATTATCTAGAAATTAATGATACAATCCTAACAAAAGGAGCTGATAATATGGCTAAATCATCTGCAAAGAAGGTAAGGGAAAAAGCAGTGCGTGAGGGAAAAAGAAACCCTGAATGCAGTCGAAGCCCATTTGTGTTTAGCGACATGCGTACAAGGAAAACAAAAACTAAAAAAGAGCAACTATACAGGAACAAATATAAAAACCGTCATTCTGATGAAAACAGAAATGACGGTTCTTTTTATGGATAATTTTATTTAAACACAGCCAGTCCGCTTAAAGACCAGCTGCATTTTTCCGATTACAATATTCCCATTCCTTTTATATGTTTCCTGGCTTCATCATCACCCAGATCATAAATCATTTTATATATGCCTTCCATGGATGCATCGTACTCATCATTTTTCGATTCTTTGTGGTACTCCAGGAATGGTACATGGGCTCGGGCAAATGTTTTAAGATCTGCATCATAATTCTCGTTAATGTATTCATTTAACTGAGCCAATTCTTCGTCAGTAGCAAATATTTTAAACTGCCATTCGGCAGCTTCTACCGGTTCGGTGTAAATCTGCGCATTTTCAATATCTATATAATAGGTATTTTTTGTTTGGTCCATAATTTTCATCTCCTCTGCTTTTATTAGGTAAACTGTTTTCTGCTTATAGAAGGAGTATCTTAAAAAGCCTTAGTCCGCTATGTGACTAAACTAAGGCTCATGGTCTTACTCAGAGTATTTACTTTCACTGGAATCAGGGGAAACCATGCCTCCCGCACCGCTGGAATTAATATCAGGTTCTGCTCCTTCAGGCTGGGATGGCAGAACCTTATTTTTCTTTTGATTTGGAAGGCCGGAATTCTCCTTTAGATATTGATCATTTTCCATAATCGTTACCACTTTAAATCCTGTTCCTTCCAGCTGGTTCTTCAATTGATCGAATATTTTGGTCTGATTATTATTCAATTCCTGATTATCATACTGAAGCTCTACATTTATTGTTTTCATGGCTGGAACCTCCTTTTTAACCTATTTTCCCGAATGCCCTTTCATTAAACTACACAGAACCTGAAAGAAGCAGAAGTTTATTTCAGTAATAATAGGTTATATAAGAAAACAACCAGGACATGGTTAAGTCAAAAAGCGCATGGGTTATTTTCCCATTTACATCATTATTTGTACATACCTGAATATAAATAAAATGAATGCAATCAGACGAAAGGAGCAGAGGCATGTGGTTTTGGATTCTGGTAATCTTCATCCCTATTATTATCCTCGCTATTCTGGAAGAAACAATTCAATTTATGGTTAATCGCAAGGTCTTTGGAAGAAATGACAAACCGATCTTGATTAAAGAAAAACTTAAACACTTTAAAAATAAATTCAGGTATAAAAAAAGCCATTCCCAATAAGGAAAGGCTTTTTTTCCAGCCAACTTATGCCGCAAAAATTAGGATTCTTCGGCAGATTGTTCCTGTTCTGCTCCGGACCTCTGCTTCTTTTTCAGCTCAAAATAGCTATCTAATACTTTCCTGCCAATTTCATAATTGGCAGTATGCCCGCTTCTTCCCTGGTATGCCCATGGTACAATGACTGACATGGCGATTTCAGGATTATTATGCGGCGCATAGGCAACAAGGCTCAAATTCATTACATCGATTAATTTATCACCCTTTTTTTTGAGGGGTCCGTCATAAAATGCTTCCGCAGTACCTGTTTTTCCTGCCGGGGAATATGGGGCATCCGCGAATCTTCTATAGGCAGTTCCTTCAGGATGCTGCATTACTTGTCTTAGTCCCTCTTTGACAGTGTTTAGTTCTCTTTCACTTACATCTATCGTATTTAATACAGCCGGCTGAATATCCTTCCAGATTGGACCAAGTTCCTCCTGCTCCGTTGCCGGCTCCCGGATTTCTTTTACAAGGCGCGGCTGAATGCGGTAGCCTCCATTTGCGATCGTTGATATATATTGGGCCATTTGCATCGGAGTATAAGTATCATACTGTCCGATTGCAAGGTCTAATAGGAAGCCCGGCAATCTGAGAGGACCTTCATAGCCTATTGCCTCATTTGGCAAATCAATGCCTGTTCTGACTCCAAGTCCAAATTGGCCGAAGGATTCTCTCATATCTTCAAATGCATTTGGATTATTAAATCCAAGAGGCTGATCATAAGCATATCGCGCATCCGCAATTTCAATGGCTGTTTTGAACATAAATACGTTTGAGGATATTCGCAGCGCCCTTGTTTCGTTCATGATTGCCTGAAAGTTAAACCAGGATTTTTTCACCTGCGGGGTTCCCGCAATTTTCATGGGCGCATCCAAAAAGGTCGTTCCGGGTGTAATTGCACCCGTTTTATAGCCTGTTAAAACAGTTGCCCCTTTAACAGAAGATCCCACATTGTAAGAAGAGGAAATCGTACCCAGCGCATAATCCTGCAGAACGGTTTTGCCCTTATCATCTTTGCCTATCATCTTTCCTGCCATTGTCAAAACTTCACCTGTATGCGGATCCATTAGGACAACAAATGCACGATCCATTAAATAAGTTCCCCGGGTCCCCTTGGCAGCCCAAATTTCCTCTTCCAATATTTCTTCCACAGCTTTCTGAAGGTCCATATCAATCGTCAGGACAAGATCTTTGCCTCTTTGGCCTTCAGAAACTAATTCACTTCCGAGAATTTCCCCTTTTTTCGTAATAAGCTTTTCCTTTGATTTTTGGCCATGTAGAACATCTTCATATTGCATTTCCAGATAGCTCTTTCCAACACGTTCATTTCTGCTGTAATCTCTGGACAGAAAATAATCAAGCCGCTCCTGGGGCAGCCCTTCGCTGGAATCCGTAACCTTCCCAAGCACTGTCTGGAGCGTACTATCAAAAGCATAAGTCCGGTCCCAGTCAGTGGTTGTATTGACACCTGGAAGATATTGAAGATTCTCACTTACCGCCGCATATTCTTTTTGTGATACACCTTCATTCTTAACAATTTGCGGTGTCATCGCATAGCCGCTCGTGAATTCCCTGAAAATTGCCAGCACTTCCAGGTCCTGCTTGCTCAGCTGGTTCAGGTCTTCTTCTGTGATTCTTTTTAGCTGCAACTTATAGATTTGCTTATCATCCAGTTTTTTTTCTTTAAAAAGCTTCCATTCCTTTTCAGTTATTTTTTCCCGGGCAGCTTCCGGGTTTTTTAAGATCCAATGATCCTTCTTATCTCGTTCGGTCACTTTATCGGTCTTTTTATCAATAAGAACAGCCAGCCGTTCTGCCACTTGAAGCATTTCATCCTGTTTGGCATTCCGGTTAGTATATGTAATCGCACTCTTTGGGATATTATCCACGATAACCTGATGGTTCCGGTCAAGCATCCTTCCCCTTGGAACCGGGTTTGATACGATGACATCCTCCGTCCTATCTACTTCTTTTTTGTATGTCTCGCCATTTACAATCTGAACTACACCAAGCCTTAATATTAATACTGAAAATAAGACAAAAACAGAGAAAAACAATAAATTGACCCTAAATGGCACATGGCTTTTTTTTTTCTTTTTTTTCCCCATTTTAAATCTCCCCCCTTATGAACAATACCTCTGTAATATAGAGATTCTTCCAAATCTTCCCCTGTTAAATAATTCCACTAATTTCACAAAATCCCTGCCAGCTATAAACTTTTTCTAATATCGGGAAATGGGCCACACGGAGCTTCCGATGTTTGTGAGCAGAGGATAATGAGACGGACGCATCGCGCGTCCGTTTTATAGGCTATTAAGGGGAGAGATCAGCTCGGCCAGCTCATTTTTGGGTGAATTCACTTTGGCTGATACCGGATATTTATCCATTTTATCAGCCGGGAAAGGTTCAAGTAAAGACTTCAGGTATTCGGTGTCCTGAAAACGGGGATTCAGCCAATCCTCAAAATCACTTTCCTTTAGGATGACCGGCATTCTGTCATGAACTTCCTCTGTTACTTCATTAGGCCCCGTTGTAATAATTGTACAGGTTAATAAAGGAGCTTTGCCTTTATACCAGATATCCCAAATTCCTGCAAAAGCGAAAGGCTGTTCACCTTTCATAATAAACCTGTAAGGCTGCTTTCCTTCTTCGGTTTTCTTCCATTCATAAAAGCCATCTGCAAGGATTAAGCACCTTTTGCTTCTAAAGGGAGCTTTAAAGCTTGGTTTCGTGTCGATGCCTTCCGCTCTGGCGTTTATCATTTTGTAACCTATTTTTTCATCCTTCGCCCAGAAAGGGACCAGCCCCCATTTCATCTGCCTGCCGATCCGCTGCTTGCCGTCACTAGTGACTGTTAAGATATTTTGGCTCGGGGCAATATTATATCGGGGCAAAACCTCTCCTTCTGCATATTCAAACCCAAACAGCAGCTGAAGTTTATGAATTGTTTCCGTTAAAGTAAACCTTTCGCACACTATAATCACCTCTCTAAGTAAATTTTAAAATATATTGTTCATCTATTCCCGGTTATAGCACATATTAAGACTGTCATCTATTTTAAGGGAGGAATGAAATATGACAAAACAAGGCAGACAAAATCCAAATCAAACGAGAGCCCAAATTGAAAAACAGGATAAGCGAAACGATGTTGAACTCGGAAGCGAGTTTCAGGCGGGAAACAATAAATCTCAAAGCCAGAAAAAAAGCGGAAAACAAATTAATAAGAAATAACTAAGATGAAATCCCCCGGTATTAGGGGGATTTTTAAGTGCGTATTGTATATAGCTGGCCATCTGCTGCAAAAGAAATGCGGCCTGTTTCCTCTGAAACCACTATGGCAACTGCGTCTGATTTTTCAGTGATGCCAATTGCCGCTCTATGCCTTGTCCCAAGTTTCTTTCCTTCAATGGTTTTTCTTGTAAGAGGCAGAATGCTTCCTGCAGAAACTATGATGTCTCCTCTTATTAATGTACCTCCATCATGCAGCGGGTTTCCCGGGTAAAAGATTGTTTCAATCAGTGTATGGCTTACTTTTGCTCCTATCGGCGTCCCGTTATGTAAATATTCTTCAACCGGCTGTCTTCTTTCTACAACAATCAGCCCTCCATGCCTTTTTTCAGATAGATGCTGGGCAGCGAGTGATAAGCGTGAATATTCCTTCGCAAAAGGGGCTAAATATGACTGCAGATAATATGTCGAAGCAATAGTGTGGGCTTCTGCAACAGTCTTCTGCAAGGTTTCGAAATCAGATAAAATACAGCAGCTGAATTCCTCAAGAGTTTTGGAAAGTGAGTGAATTTGATCATCAATATTTCCAATATACCGGTTTAAATCTTTTCGGTATTGATCTTCGCCATAAATCACCGGTCTTCCTCCAATCTTAATTCATAATAGTACCTTTTCCAGTTAAAAATTATTTATCCATTTTACGGAATAGGTTTAGAACCTCTATAAAGAGACTAAATATAAGTATTAAACACCGAGGTGAGGGACATGTTCGATATTTTGGGAAAACAATTTGAGAAGCCAGAAGGATTACTGGGAAAGCTTGCCGGGAAAATCATGTACTTTGAAAACCGCAAGATTAACAAATGGACAATAGAACAATTACAGATTAATCGCAGGGACTCTATTTTAGAGGTTGGCTTTGGCCCCGGCTACAGCATTAAGCATATTATGGATCACTGGCGCCATGCAGAGACGGATGGAGTCGATGTATCCGAAGATATGAAGGCTGCTGCAGCCAAACTGAACGATGATTATATTCAGCAGGGAAAGGTCAGATTGTTCGTTAAAGATGTTCACGATTACTTTCCGGATAAAAAGTATAATAAGATATTTTCAGTCAACAATTACCCCCTATGGACAAAACCAAGAGAGTCTCTTCAGCATCTCCATGAGATGCTTGAGAAAGACGGAATTATTGCGATCACGGTTCAGCCGAGAGAAGAAGGAGCAGATGAAACCATTGCCAAAAATCTGGGGCAGGTAATCAAAGCTGATATGGAGGCTGCAGGGTTCCATTCCATTTCCATTTCATATAAGGTGGCCCGGCCCGTATTAACCGTTTGTGTAACTGGAATAAAATAACAGAAAAGAGCAGGGATGCCCCCGCTCTTTTCCGCTTTCACCAGCCCCGGCCGGCTCCTCCACCGCCTGAGGAGCCTCCTGCTGGGTTCTTTCTGCGCCGATTGCTTGGTTTTGTGTGCGCGGACTGGCTTCGGGTTTGCGCCGGAATGTTGTTTTTGTGCGCGGCTTCCGGTGAGTTACGCTCAGAGGGATTCCTTCTGCGCGCCCTATAACACAAGATAGACCGAAACCCATCAGGGCTCCGGTCCAAATATGCTTATTTAATAAAGTTCTTCGCAATCAGTTCACTGAATTCCGGTTTATCCTTCAGGAATTTTAACGTGTAGGATGAATCTGCAAATTCCTGGATTGTGTCTGCATCAACATCGTAAGTGAACCCAATTCTTTCCCAGGCGCGGTCAACTACTTCTTTTTCCAGCTCCTGGCCGGTCACTTCTTTAATGTCTTTGATTGTAATGGCTTTTGCTTCTTCAGGATTTTCTTCGATAAATTTTACGGCATCTTTATGTGCATTAACGATTTTCTGTACTTTTTCCGGGCTGTTCTTCACTGCGTCGCCCGTTGCAACTAATACGGATGCCGGAAGTGTTTCACCAAAGGATACTTCATCCCATCCGATTACCACTTCTGCGTTTGTTTCCTGTTCGATGACGGCTGCCCACGGTTCTGGAGCAACTGCAATATCGACTTTACCTGTTTTCAGCATGCTTGCATATTGTGCAGGGTTTCCTGTTAGATGCTTCATAGTACCGCCGATGCGCGCTGATGTGATGCCGGCTTCTTCAAGATATGTTTCATACTGAACATCATGTGTGCAGCCTACACCAGGCGTGATAAATGTTTTTCCCTGGAAGTCTTCCAGGGAGTTGATTTCTACTCCTTCTCTGGCAAGGACAACGGTTCCGCCAGTTGAAGCACCCGCGATAATTTTAACATCAGCACCGGTGGAGAAATTGTTCATGGCTGGTCCGGGTCCTACAAGACCTGCATCAATGTCGCCCGTTTTCAGAGCGGTCATGAAGGAACCGCCTTCAGCAAATGTTTTATATTCGACTTTCGTTCCATCGCCAAGCTGTTTTTCAAAATATCCCTGATCTTTCGCAACCATTGCCGGCACATGATTGATATTAGGAAAATAACCGATGACAATCTTGTCTTCCTCACCGCTGCTTTTCTCAGATGATCCGCAGCCCGCAAGCAGCCCGGTGAACATAAATAATACAGCAACCCATGAAAACGCCTTTTTCATAAATATCCCTCCAAATTTAAGACTCAAGTCCCCATTTTTTAATAACAGATTTTTCAATGCGCTGGAATATGAATTGGTCGACAATCATTCCGATTGCTCCAATAATAATCATGACACCGATTACGATGTCCATTCTTCCAAAGTCTGAAGCATATCGAAGTGTGTAGCCCAATCCAGGTCCTGTGCTTAAAAGCTCACCAGCCATCAGTGCCCGCCAGGCAAATGCCCAGGCAAGACGGGAGCCGGTTACTACGTAAGGAATGGATGCTGGAAAGATGACTCTTGTGAATAAGTCAACTCCAGTTGCACCCATTGTCTGAGCTGCTTTGATATATAATGGTGAAACGTTTTTTATGCCTGTTCTCATGTTCAGAGCCATTACAAATGTACCGCCAAGTATGGTCACAAAAATAACTGCCTTTTCATTCAAGCCGAACCACATGATCGCGATCGGCAGCCACACGATGCTTGGTACACTTTGCAAAGCAAGAATGACAGCACCCAGTGTTTCATCAGCAGTTTTGGATTTCCCTAAAAGAATTCCAATTAGGGTCCCAATAATAAGGCTGATCGTTAAACCGACTGCGAGCCGCTTAAAGCTTGCAATTAAATCATAGATTAGTGTTTTATCCTGAAACCCTTCAACAAGAGCACTGAATACACTGGACAGTGAAGGGAAAATCAGAGGATGCCAGAGCTCAAGCCGTGATCCAATTTCCCAGAAAGCAATGATGGCTGCAAAAAATATGATCCGTTTAATGGCTGTTTGCATATTGGAGCTCCTCACTGACAACTTTATCAATTTCCTTTTTCAGGTATTTCATAATATGGTCTTCAATTTCAAGCATTTCTTTCTTATGTTCCTCACGGGGTCTGGGAATATCAACCGTTATATCCTGTAAAATGATTCCCGGCTTTGTCCCCATTACAATGATCCGATCTGACAGTTTAATAGATTCTGAGATGCTGTGAGTAACAAAAAGAATCGTTTTTTTCGTTTCAGTCCAAATGTTTTCCAGCTGTCCGTGCAATCGCGTTCGGGTCTGTTCATCAAGTGCTCCAAATGGTTCATCCATTAGAAGTGTTTCCGGGTTCATGGCAAGTGCTCTTGCGATCGCTACCCTCTGCTGCATTCCTCCGGATAGCTCATGAGGATAATGGGATATATATTTTCCCAGCTGAACCATTTGCAGATACTTTAACGCTGTTTCCTCTGCATCCTTCTTCTTCATTTCTTTTTTTAGCGGAAACGTGACGTTTTCCATGACTGTCAGCCAGGGAAATAAAGCTGCCTGCTGGAAAACCATTCCTCTGTCTTTTCCGGGTTTTGTTATGGTTTTTCCATCGATTTGAATTTCGCCTGAAGTTGTTTTTGTCAGCCCTGCGACGATTGAAAGAAGAGTTGACTTTCCGCATCCTGAAGGTCCTAATATGGAGACAAACTGGCCTTTTTCAACCGATAGATTAATATCCTTCAGGACGTCAACAGGACGATTTTCTTTATCGTTATATTGTTTATTTACATCATTTATCTCAATGAACATTCAAGATCACCTATTCCTATAAATCTCATTAATTTACTCGGATTACTTGTAATTATAAAGTATTCACCTTGCATGTCAACCTTTACAACAAATATTTTAAATAACGGCATAATCAAATAAAAAGCCTTCTCCATTAAGGAGAAAGCTTTTGTTTTACAGTTTAATTTCTTCTATTTTAGATGAAGCGATCAGCTCTTCGACTTTTGCTAACTCACCACTTTGTAAAAGCTCTATGATCCTGCTTCCAACAATTACCCCGTCACAATGCTGATTCATTTCTTTGACATGCTCAGGCTCCGAAATTCCGAAGCCTGCCAATACCGGAATCGGACTTACCTCTTTAACCCTTTCCAAATGCTTTCCGAGTTCATCTTTGAATCCTTTTCTTGCACCTGTGATGCCATTAACAGTTACAGCGTATAAAAAGCCTTTCCCTTTGGCTGCAATCTCCTGTATCCTTTCTAATGGACTGGTTAGTGTCACAAGCCGGATGATCTCGATTCCGGCTTTCTCAGCAATTGGTGCAATAATCTCCTCTTCCTCTGCAGGTAGATCAGGCAATATTAGGCCGTCCACCCCTGATGCCGAGGCATCAGAAATAAAGTTGCCAATGCCATAGGCCATGATCGGATTCATATATGTCATAAAAATAAGAGGGATGTGAACAATAGGCCGGATTTCCGCAATTGCAGCTAATACGCCCCTAAGTGTTGTTCCGGCTTCTAATGCGCGAATGCCTGCCTGCTGGATTACCGGCCCATCTGCGACCGGATCCGAAAACGGAATCCCGATTTCAATGGCTGTTGCTCCCGCTTTTTCGAGGAATGTAATTTTCTCAGCCAGTGTCTCCAAGCCTCCATCGCCAGCCATAATATATGGCACAAACGCTTTTTCATTGTTTTGCTTTAGGTTCTGAAAAACTTTTTCAATCCGGTTCATTGTCCTTTCCCTCCTAATCTTGCTCTCACAGTTTCTACATCTTTGTCCCCTCTGCCGGATAGACAGATAACAAGGCCTTCGTCTTTTTTCATTTGCGGTGCAAGCTTTAATGCATATGCAACCGCATGAGAGCTTTCTAACGCAGGAATAATGCCTTCCAGCTTGCATAAAAGCTGTAACGCCTCGAGCGCCTCTTCATCTGTGATCGATTCATACTCGGCTCTTCCGCTGTCTTTCAAATAGCTGTGCTCCGGCCCTACTCCAGGGTAATCCAGGCCTGCTGAGATGGAATGGGCTTCCTGAATCTGTCCGTGTTCATCCTGCAGTAAATACATTAATGCCCCATGCAGAACTCCGGGAGTTCCTTTTGTTAAAGAGGCAGCATGTTTTTCAGTATCTGTTCCCAATCCCGCCGCTTCGACCCCAATCATACGGACCGTTTCATCTTTAATGAAAGGATAGAACATGCCCATTGAATTGCTTCCTCCGCCAATGCAGGCTACAACTGCATCAGGGAGCTTGCCTTCTTTTTCAAGATATTGCTCCCTGGTCTCATTTCCGATAACACTTTGGAAATCCCGGACAATCATTGGAAAAGGATGAGGTCCCATGACTGATCCCAGAATGTAGTGGGTATCCTCGACATTCGTCACCCAGTAGCGGAGTGCTTCGTTGACTGCATCTTTAAGTGTGGCACTTCCTGATTGCACACCTACAACCTTCGCTCCAAGCAGTTCCATTCTAAAGACGTTCAGCTGCTGTCTCCTGATATCCTCTTCACCCATAAAAATAATGCATTCAAGATTTAAAAGCGCACAGGCAGTTGCTGTTGCAACTCCATGCTGCCCTGCCCCCGTCTCAGCTACGATTTTTCTTTTACCCATTCGCTGCGCCAATAGAGCCTGGCCGAGTGAGTTGTTGATTTTATGGGCTCCTGTATGATTCAAATCTTCTCTTTTAAGATAGATCTTCGCACCGCCGGCTTGTTTTGTGAGGTTTTCTGCAAAATACAGAGGAGTTTCACGTCCGACATAGTCTTTCAGCAAACCTTGAAGTTCCTTTTGAAAACCTTCATCAGCTTGTGCTTTCTTATACTCCTCCTCCAATTCAAGAATGGCCTGCATAAGTGTCTCAGGCACGTACCTGCCTCCATATGTCCCATAATGACCCCGTTCATCAGGCAATGTATAAGCTGCGTTCATTTTACTTCCTCCCTCTCCACACGTTTAGCGTTATCTATGAATCTTTTTATTTTCTCGGGATCTTTCTTTCCTTCCGTTTCAACCCCGCTGCTTACATCAACCATAAAAGGATTGGCGGCTTTAATTCCTTCCCCCACATTTTCAGGATTGAGCCCTCCTGCGAGGATGATTTTTTTATCATGCATTGAATTTTTGTTTAGAATTGACCAATCAAACGATGCCCCGTTGCCGCCCCGATATTTTCCTTTTGGACTATCAAGAAGAACGTATTCACATGCATATTCATCCAGTTTAGATAGATCATCATGTGAGCCAATGCTAAGAGCTTTTATAACCGGCAAAGAGAATGAGCTGCAAAATTCCGGCGTTTCATCTCCATGAAGCTGAATGACATTGATCCCTGAAATACTGGCTATTTCCTCAATGTTTTCTTTCGTTTCATTCACAAATACTCCGACCTTTAAAACGTCCCGGGGAAGCTCTTTAATTATTTCGCCTGCCGCCTCGGGTGTAATTTTTCTTTTGCTTTCAGCAAAAACAAATCCCAGGGCATCAGCACCGCTATCTATCGCAGAAAGTGCCGTGCTGATATCACTAATTCCGCAAACCTTCACCTTCATTGTCTTACAGCCCCCTGCAAAGGAAGCTTCATGGCCTTCAAAAGCCCTTCCAGGTTCTCTGCTTTCATAAATGCTTCTCCGACAAGGATGGCGTTTGCTCCTGCTGCAATGACACGCCGCACATCGTCTTCCGACTTAATTCCACTCTCGCTGATCAGAAATATTCCCGCTTTCTTTATTTGCGGTGCAAGTTTTTCTGTTATACTCAAATCCACTTCAAAGGTTTTTAAATTCCGGTTGTTGACTCCGATCAGCTGTGCCCCGGTTTTCAGCGCGCTTTCCAGTTCTTCTTCATTATGAACCTCCATTAATACTTCAAGGCCTTCATCCTCAGCAAAATCAAAAAGCTCTTGAAGCCGTTCTGCATCCATGGCAGCAGCAATGAGTAAAATCAGGTTTGCCCCTGATGCTTTTGCCTTTAAGATTTGCACCTCGTCTACAATGAAGTCTTTGCAGAGAATAGGAAGGTCGACTGTCTCTCTGACAGCTGAAAGATCAGCGAAGCTGCCTTTAAAAAACCTATTATCTGTTAAAACGGAAATCGCATCCGCACCATACTTTTTATAAAATAATGCCTGGTCTTTCGGATTTTGTCCGGTATTTATATCGCCCTTTGATGGTGAGGCTCTTTTGAATTCAGCAATCACAGCCAGTTCGCTGCCTGACGCAAGCCTTTTAATAAATGAGCGTTTGCTTCCGGTTTCTGAAGCATCGATAATTTCCTGTTTCAGCACGATGACTTCTTTTCTTTTTTCAGCCAGTATTTGATCTAAAATCGTTCCCAACTTATATCACCTCTTTATGGACGCTTTTACTTGTCTCAATTAACTGATGAAGCTTTTGTAATGCAGCTCCTGAATCAATGCTTTCTTTAGCTAAATTTATCCCATCTTGAATTGTTTCAGCCCTGCCTCCTGTAAAGATGCCAATGCCGGCATTAAGAAGGACTGTATCTCTTCTCGCTCCCTTTTCTCCTTTCAGGACACTCATAAGGATTTCAGCATTTTCCCTGGAATCTCCCCCTCTGATCGCCTCATTGCTGCAGACAGATAGTCCAACTTCCTCTGGGTGGAGAACCTTTTTCATTACCTTGCCGTCGGTAAGGATAGCCAGATGATTTTCCCCCTGCAGAGAAGCTTCATCCATAAACCCTGCACCATTTAAAACAACTGCACGCTTTCTTCCCAAAGTTTTTAGGACCTCTGCAAACATCTCAATATAATCCCTACGGTAAATACCAAGAAGCTGATGATCAAGTTCAACCGGATTAGTCAATGGTCCTATTAGATTAAAGGTTGTCGGTATCCTCAAATCCTTGCGCACTTTCATGATTCTTTTAATATTCGGATGCACATGAGGGGCGAAAAGAAATGCAATCCCGATTTCCTCCAATATTTCCTCCGTGCGCTCAGGCGGATGATTTAGATTTATTCCCAGATGCTCCAGAACATCGGCACTGCCTGTTTTGCTGGAGACACTTCGGTTTCCGTGCTTAGCAACAGGAATTCCGGCACCTGCAATCACAAAGGCCGAAGTGGAGCTGATATTAAAGCTGCTTGAGCCATCTCCTCCTGTACCGCAATTATCCAAAACATTGGAAATCTTCTTACTAAATGAAAGAGATTTATCCCTCATTGCTTTTACGATGCCTGCAATTTCTTCAACTGTTTCCCCTTTTGTTTTAAGGCTCACCATAAATGCTGCAATCTCACTATCCGTTACGTCCTGGGCAAATAAATTGTCCATTGCTTCCTTCATTTCTGCCTCTGTCAATGACTCCCGATCAGATAACCTCTGCAGTATTGTTTTCACTCTTTTCTTCCCTCCCGATTGTTTGTAAAAAGTTTTCCAAAATCTTTTTTCCAAGGCCTGTTCCTACTGACTCCGGATGGAATTGCAAGCCGTATAAAGGATAGTCTTCATGCTTGATTGCCATTATTTCATTATCATCCATTGATCTGGCCAAAACCTTAAATCTGCCAGGCAGCGTTCCCGACTGTATAATTAAGGAATGATAACGCATGATGCTGATTGGCTGCGGCATGTATTGAAACAGCTGTGATCCGTTATGCTTCAGATTAGACACCTTGCCATGCATAATTTTCCTGGCTTTTTCAATCTTTGCCCCAAAGGCATAGCCGATTGCCTGATGACCAAGGCAAATGCCCAGGATAGGAAGCTTCCGATAAAATTGTTGAATAACTTCAACAATGACTCCCGCTTTTTCCGGCCGTCCCGGTCCAGGTGAAAGAACAATCGCTTCAGGATTTAATTTTTCAATTTCTTCGATTGTTATTTGGTCATTCCTTACAACTTTAATTTCCTGTCCCAGCTCACCTAAATACTGATAAAGGTTAAATGTGAATGAATCATAATTATCAATCAGCAGAATCATTTTTTGTCCTCCAAAAATGCTTTTAATTTATGAAGTGTTTCTTCGTACTCTTTTTCAGGGATGGAATCATGCACGATGCCCGCCCCAGCTTGTATATAGGCGTATCCATCTTTGATCACCATTGTCCTGATCGCCAGTGCGAAATCCATATTGCCGTTCCCGGAAAAATAGCCGACTGCACCTGAGTAAATTCCTCTTTTCACCGTTTCAAGTTCATTGATAATTTCCATTGCTCTAATTTTGGGAGCACCTGAAACCGTTCCGGCAGGCAGACACGCTATTAAGGCATCAATCGATGTGTGTGGATTTTTCAGCCTGCCGCCAACTTCGGATACAAGGTGCATGACATGCTTATATCTCTCAATTACCATGTTTTTTTCTATAGTGACCGATCCAAATTCGCAGACACGGCCGAGATCATTTCTGCCCAGATCGAGAAGCATCCTGTGTTCGGCAAGCTCCTTTTCATCTTCTATCAGGTCCCTTTCAAGCTGTAAGTCCTCATCTTCTGTCTTGCCTCTTGGCCTTGTTCCTGCAATCGGGTTAGTGATTACTTTGTTTCCTGCTGTTTTTATAAGACTTTCCGGTGATGCCCCTGCAACTGCATATTCATCAAAATCAAGATAGTACATATATGGGGAAGGATTTTGTACTCTTAACTTCCGGTAAAATGCGAAAGGATCTCCAGTCAATTCTGCTTTTAACCGCTGAGAAAGCACCACCTGAAAGATGTCTCCCTCCTCAATATAGGACTTAGCTCTGTTTACCTTTTCAACGAAGTCTTCTTTAGATATGGAAGCTTTGAATGCTGACAATGAAGCTTCTTCCAGTTCAGATGTCACTGTCCCCTTCAGTATTTCGGCCTTTCTCTGCTGTAATCTTTCACGAAGCTCAGCTTCATCGGTTTCTTCCAGTAAAGGTATGGCAACGAGATACACCTTTTGCTCCAAATGATCAAATACAGCTACCTCCTCAAAAAACATAAGGTGGACATCCGGAACATTCAGCTCATCATAAGGAATTATTCCGATATCTTCGTATTGTCTGATGACATCATAGCCTGCATAGCCAACAGCTCCTCCACAAAAAGGGAAACGTTCAAGGGTGGGCAGCTTTTCCTCCGGCATAAGTCTTCTTACTGCATCAAGCGGCTTTTCAGCAAAAACTTCTGTTTTTCCCCCGGCAGTAACAGCTGTTCGGGCTCCTTCCCCTTTTAGTTCCATCACAGGGTCTGCGCCAATAAAGGAGTATCTTCCGGATTTTTCATGTTTCAGCGAGCTTTCTAACAGGAATTTTTTTCTTCCGCTCATTCTCTGATAGATTAAAATAGGTGTTAATGTGTCACCCTCGAGCTCTTCGATTACATAAGTCCCATCTAATTTTGGTTTCAATATATCTCTCCTCCAGTTCTTTAAAGAAGGCTCTTTTCGTATAAATTGTTGTTTTCGCCTATCAATGTTGTCCGTTGATTTCCGCTCCAGGCTGCTCGCTTTCCGCGGGGCGGGCGGTGAGCCTCCTCAACGCTCCGCGTCTGCGGGGTCTCACCTGTCCCGCTACTCCCGCAGGAGTCTCGCACCTTCCGCTCCAATCAACTCAGCAAATTAATCTATGTTATAAAAAAGCAACAAACTTTACGAAAACAGCTTTCAAGAAAATAAAAAAGGCCCCTATACCCACAATAGCTGCAGGTATAGAGGACGTGTCTTGTGAACGTGGTGCCACCTCTTTTTAGAGCAAAATGCTGCTCCCTTTTTCGGGTACGGAAAAATATCGATACCCTATCCTTTTAACGGTGGAAATCCGTGCTTCCCTACTTTCGTTCAGGAAGCCTCTCGCAAGTCCATTCGAATGACTTTCCGTACCGGGCTTTCACCTATCCCCGGCTCTCTTGAACGGATTTCAATCAATCTACTCCTCTTGCTTAGCGATTTAAAGTATTAAAGCTGTATAAAAATAAAAAAGGGCCTCCCGTCTAAAAAGGACGAGAAACCCGTGGTGCCACCTTTGTTAGCTGAAACATCAGCTCACTTAACAGATATCAAAACGAAAAACGTTTGAATATCTGTCCCTTGTAACGATGAGACCGTTCGCCAAAGCCTACTGCTTAAAAAAGGTTCGGTTTGGAGGCTCGAAAGTCCATTCACTGCTGCTTCCACACTGATTTGCACCAACCATCAGCTCTCTTTAGCTTCAACCGCAGTTACTACTCTTTGTCATTGCCAATCGATATATTGCTTATTATACTATTCCGATTAATAAGAAATGTCAAGGGTATTTTTCATTTTTTTATAATAATGCTTTTTCCAGCTTTTCTCTCCAGACATCTGCAAGGGCTTCAATCTGCAGCAGTTCTTCAATTGCTTTGAGGTTTTTGCGGTCATGGAACATGATGAAATTTCCTTGCAGAACCGATACCTTTTCCTGCTTTCTTCCTTCGAGCTTAAGAACGCTCTCTCCTGTTACAGTTCCTTCTTTCAGCACTCTGAAAAAATAGCCTGTGAAGCATGTTTCCACAATTCTTCCTAAAAGCCGATCTTCTCCGTTATGCTTTGAAATTGTGGAGCATGGGATACGCCCCTGAGTTATTTGGATGACAGATTCCCCCAGTGAAAAGGTATCACCTATAAAAACATCCTTTTCCAGCATATTTCCCGCACAAATATTTTCACCAAATGACGGCGGGGAGAATGTCTTTTTAAATTCTTTCTCCCACATCCCGTAATGTTCGTAAGGGTAAAGGCACACTGCACGGTCTGGACCGCCATGAAAATCAGTATTTGCCACTCCATCCCCCAGAAAACCTTCCTTCGTTAGAAACGCACTGTTAATTCTTTCTTTGCCGATTCCCGAAATTTCCTCATTGTTTTTCCAGCTGTGCTTTTTTGGCTTTCCTATGCTTAGGGCAATAATCTCCCTCACATGATTCCCTCCCCGTGTTCGTTTTTCTTTATAGTGTAACGGTTTCTTTTTAGGAAATCGAAACAATTTTTTCCAGAATTTGAATTTTCCCATAAAAAGACAAAGCTTTTTCTAGTTAGTTTTTCATCATTTAGCTCATATTAAGACTAGTTTGATTAACGAAAAGGAAGGTCAGAAATATGGAGCACATTGAAAATTTACAATCTGTAAATTCCAAAGCTAAAAAGAAGTCAGGTGATGATGTTCATAACCAGAAATGGGCCATTCTTTCACTTTCTTCAATTCCTCTCGTTATGACACTTGGGAATTCCATGCTGATTCCTGTTCTGCCGGCGATGGAAAATAAACTAAATATTTCTGCATTCCAATCCAGCATGATTATTACCGTATACAGTATTGTAGCCATTATTTTGATTCCAATCGCAGGCTTTTTATCCGATCATATCGGCCGTAAAAAAGTCATTATACCAAGTCTTCTCATTGCAGGAATTGGCGGGCTGATCTCTGGTTGGGCGGCATGGAAAATGGCGGATGCTTATTGGATCATATTAGCCGGGAGGGCTTTGCAGGGTGTTGGGGCAGCCGGTGCGGCACCAATTGTTATGCCTTTAGTCGGGGATATGTTTAAAAATGATGATGATGTCAGCAGCTCCCTTGGCCTTATTGAAACTTCCAATACTTTTGGAAAAGTTTTATCCCCTATACTCGGGGCGTTTCTGGCGGGGGTTATTTGGTTTTTACCGTTCTTTTCGTTTCCGGTTTTTTGTACGATTTCAATCCTGCTGGTTTTCTTCCTTGTTAAAACGCCAAATAAAAGAGAAGAACCGCTTCCGCTAAAGAAGTTTTGGAGCAATATCAAGGATACCTTTAAAAACAACGGAAAATGGCTTTATGCTATTTTCTTGATCGGTGCCATTCTCATGTTTGTGCTTTTTGGGATCCTTTTTTATTTATCTGATGTGCTTGAAAAGACATACGATATTAAAGATGTGAAAAAAGGGCTTCTCCTGGCTGTCCCGCTTGGCGCACTATGCCTTTCATCCTATCTGACAGGTAAAAAAATAAAAGAAAATAAAATACTGATGAAATGGATCATATTTTTAGGGTCAGTTCTTGTGGCAGCTGCCACTGCAATCTTAAGCTTTTCAAACAATATGTGGTTTATGATCAGCATGTTCCTGTTTGCCGGAATTGGCATAGGCGTTGCATTGCCTTCATTGGATGCACTAATTACGGAAGGAATTGCAAAAGAAGAACGTGGCACCATTACTTCTTTATACAGTTCAATGAGGTTTATAGGCGTTGCCGGCGGCCCGCCGGCCATTGCTATTCTAATGAAGCATTCTGATCAAGGGCTTTTTTATATTTTAAGCGGAATAACCATTCTTGCTGTCCTTGCAGCCATTATTGCAATCAAACCTGACGCAAATGAGGGCTAAAAAAATCCGTATCGTTCAATGACGATACGGATTTCTTTATTTAAAATGCTGCTGTACAAAACCAGTTACAACCTGGTTGAATAGCTGCCACTTTTTAGTTGGCACCTGATGGGAAACGCCTTTGATTATGGCTGCCTGAAAGCAGACATATCTTCTATAGCACCTAATATGCTGTTTAACAAAATCTCTTGAGCCATATATAAGGAGAAGGGGGACACTTAAGGTCCTCAGACGATCGGTGCAGGAATAGTGAAGTGATCTATCATAAAATTGAAACCACATCTTCTGATTTGCTTTTTTCATATGCTCCAGAATCTCGTCTCTGACTTTTTTGTCATTTGTATGGCTCGATGCTATTACATACCGCAGGAAACCTGGAAAGTGCTTCACAAAGTACATTCCCAAAATATGCTCATATCTGAAGGTTTCTGATAACACCTCTGGAAATCCGCCTGAAAGAATGACACCAAGTGTCCTTTCCGGATAAGAGAGGGAAAACTCCTGAGCAATTATCCCCCCTGATGAATAGCCCAAAATAACAGCTTTTTCAATATGCAAGTGGTCTAATACAGCTTTTATCTCTTCTGCATATCCTTGTATAGTTACTGTTTTTTCCGGGCCAGCAGTATCTCCATTCCCGCTTAAATCAGGAAAAATAACCTGAAAGTGCTCTGCCAGCAGACCTTGATAATAAAATACCTTTCTCCCCATTGCAGGCGGATGTATAAAAATAATCGGCACACCTCCGCCCATGGTTTCATAAGAAATCTTTGTATCCTCATAAATTAATGCCGGCAATTGAATCGTCCTTTCCATTGACAAAACATAGATGGCTTTATGCGGAACGCTACACCTTTACGGTTCAAACTAACTGGTACTGTGCCGCCATTTTAGTATTGCACACCAGACTAAGAATCATTATGGGATTTTTAAGCGAGATCTGCATATACTATAAGTGATCATGTGATATGCTTATTTCCGTGACTTTCTGAGACGTATATGATATCCTTGAATTAATAATATGAATAAAAAAAACGACCGCAGGTGTTGCCGCACCCACGGTCATTCGCAATAGTCGTTCCCTTAGGGGATCGGCCTGTCAAAGACGTAGACCTCTCCCTCAATTGTCAGATCAAGGGAGGTCTATTTTTTATGGTTAAAAGTCATGACAGCAATGATCAGACTGGAAAAAGAAATCATCATCATGATCGATTCGAAAACTGTCAAAAGGCATCACCCCCTTTCAATACGGGGCTAGCCGACCACCCTTGAGAAACTCCCATTGCTTCTCTATTATAACACATCCCTGCCCATTTAGTCGAACGTGTGTTCTATTTTAAATAAATTGATTCTTCTTTCCTATTTTTTCAAATTTCACTCTCCTTTTTATCTGCAGATTTCCTTTGAAGATATCCATGAAGAAAACCCATCTCCTGATTTAGCAAATACTCCATTTCCTCCAGCTGCTGCTCAGCAATTACCTGAGGATTCCCTCCCCATTCCACGCTATGGATAAAATAATAATTTTTTATTCTTTTAAAAATAATGTTTGCTTCAGGAAAACAGTCAAAGAACCCCTTTACCTGATTTCTCCTCATATAACTCCATTTTGTCAGTTTCATGATATCAGCCTTTTTATATTCCTTTACCCGGAAAACTTAGATTCATGTTCTGAATGCAAAAAAACTGCCGAAAATGGCAGCTGTTTTGAAATTATTCTTTAAGCCTTGGCTTGCCCGGATCATAAACAATGACATTTCGAGCGTAACAACGCTGTTAAACTTTTGCAGGGCGGGGAATGATTCAAATTAGTCCGAAGAAATTTTGCTGCACTTTCAAATCCAGCAGCCAAGTGTATCTCCCCTTTCAAGCTTACTCATAAAAACATATCAGTAACCAGCTGAAATTATGCCTAAGCACTAACGTCAATTTTCGTTCGGCAACTTAGTTTTTGAGAGAAAGGGGGAAATTGAAAAGCAGGAATACTATAGCGGCTTTTCCATCATTACCTGGCCAATCTTTTTTTCGAATCCCATTTTAAGTAAAGCTTTTGAGACGGGATCGGAAACATAAATATTAACTGCAGTGAAATCAATGGAATCATCCCCATCCAGGAACAGATGGCCAAGAATGCTTTCCGTTAATTTTTCATAGTCATATTCATTATTGTACTTTAGCTGATTATTTAGGTTTGTTCCCTCTTTTAATTACAATGATAATGGCCATGTTTTTACACCCCCATCTTAAATAGACTGGTTAGTTTATTTATTATCAAAAAAATATATAGACTAATGAGTTTATTTAAATTAAAGCATTTATTTTCAGTTTTTTCAATATATTTTAAAAGGATTTTTCAAAAAGTAAAGCCGGTACATCGAGTACCGGCTTTGGTTCATACATTATTTATTTATAGGCTTTTTCAGGAATCCAATAAGGACAGCGGACAAAAGAGCACCTGCTATTATCCCTGCAAGGTAAATTCCCCATGGTCCATCGACTAGAGGGACGACAAAGACTCCCCCATGCGGTGCCCTTAATCCGATTCCAGCCATCATTGAGATGGCACCTGCCACGGCTGATCCTGCCATGATGGAAGGGATGACACGCAATGGATCTGCTGCTGCGAATGGGATTGCACCTTCTGTAATGAACGAAAATCCCATAATGTAGTTTGCTTTTCCTGCATCCTGTTCCTGTTTAGTAAATCTATTCTTAAATAAAGTAGTGGCAAGCGCGATCGCAAGAGGGGAACCATACCTGCCGCCATGATCGCTGCCATTGGTTCATATACTCCATTTGCAAGCAGCCCCGTACCAAATACGTATGCCGATTTATTAACCGGGCCGCCCATATCAAATGCCATCATCAGTCCCAGCACCGCCCCCAGCAGGACAGCATTTCCAGTGCCGAGGCCTGAAAGCCACTCGGTAATAGCCGTATTTAATGCGCCAACTGGTTTGTTGACAACATAAAGCATCAGCAATCCTGTAACAGCGATTCCAAAGAGCGGATAGAGCAAAATCGTTTTAATTCCTTCAAGAGATGAAGGCAGGCCAGCAAAAGCTTACTTTAACCCCACTACTACATAACCAGCAAGGAAGCCTGCAATAATGCCGCCAAGGAAGCCGGCGCCTCCAGATGCTGCCAGCATTCCGCCGACTGCACCTGCAGCAAAGCCGGGACGGTCCGCAATACTCATGGCAATGAACGCTGCAAGGATTGGAACGATTAATCCAAATGCATTCCCCCCGCCAATGGTCATTAGTGCTTCAGCTATAGGATGGTATGAAGGATCATTAGGATCTGCTGCTTTATATCCGAACATAAAGGAAATGGCAATCAGAATTCCGCCGCCCACAACAAATGGAAGCATGTTGGATACGCCATTCATTAAATGCTTATAAATTCCGGCTTTTTGTTCTTTTTGATTCCCAGCGGATCTGCTGCTGTCCGCACTTCCGCCCTTGTATACAGGAGCATCCTGCTTTAGTGCTTTCTCAATAAGCTCCTGAGGTTTCCGGATGCCATCAGCAACTGCTGTTTCAAGGACATGCTTCCCGCTGAATCGCTCCATTTCAACCTTGGTATCTGCTGCAACGATAATTGCTGCTGCATTCGCGATTTCCTCTGGTGTCAGAACGTTTTTAGCACCGCTTGAGCCATTGGTTTCAACCTTAATATCAACGCCCATTTCAGCTGCCTTAGCCTTTAGTGAATCGGCTGCCATATAAGTATGGGCAATTCCTGTTGGGCAAGCTGTTACAGCCACAACAAATCGTTTGCTGTCTGCTATATTTTGGGTGTTTTTGCACATCCCCCGAAAAAGGGGAATAGCATGTAACCCCTCACAATAATTTAGGCACCATTAGGTAGTAGAGCTTTGTATCTTAATCGTATCGATAACCTACATGCGATATGGGTTGATTGTTGCTACTAATTAATGAGTAACGCTACTAATAGTACAGACACACTCAAAATGCACATTAAGGTACGTGAGTGGTTCAGCAATGTCCAACGGGATTCAAATCGGACTCTGAGTTCATTCCATCCAGACTCTCTTGCGGGTAGTTCAGCTGAGATGATCGCTCTATTCAGCGGCAGGTTTCCTATGAAAGTAATCAGTAGAGTGGCGACATAACCGATCAATGCGATTGATCCTAAAACGACTTTATCAAATTGCTGTAAGTAAACGGCTAATACAACAAAACCGATTTGTGCTAAAAGAGCACCATTTGAAATGATGAGAAACAGCGGGTTAGCCACTGATGAGTTAAGGTGCCTAATGGATAAAACGAAGGTACGATCATCCGCCTTACGCAAACCAGGCATGACTGAGTTAGAGTATGCAAGGACGATTCCTGCAACAAGACTTGTTGTTAATACAGCGAGAAACGCCAAGATGCTAAAGATGGATGACCAAGTATCCTTTTCCTGAACATCCTGTTTGCTATCCAATCCTTCACTCAAGGCATTGGCCTTTAGCGTGGCCGTTTCAGGAACGCTGATTTGTTTTGAATAGTTATCATCAATCTCGATGTAGGTTACATTCTCCGAAACAGCAAGAGCTATCGACGGAATCAGCAATACGCAGATAATGACTAAGGCAAGGACCGCACGAAATACTGTATATAATCCATTCATGTGTTTTCACATCTCCTATATATAAAATAATTACAAAACGATAAAATGCGATTGATCAAATGAAATTAAAGTTTTTTTCTATTCTTACTTTGCTAAATGGGCACCTAAACCATTCTAATCTCCATCATACAGTTACTTTATTGTGCCATTTGTCTTTGCTTTGATTTTTTATTTAAAGAAAGAGAAATGAGTAACCCGACTAGTACCATCATTCCCGCAATAATAAAGGCTGCATGTATCCCCTCTAACAGTGCATTTGCAGGATCTATATAATTGGATGATTTAGTAAATGTACTCATAACCGAAATAATGACTACTGTCCCAATAGAACCACCCACCATACGGATCGTATTAGGGGTACGGAAACGATTCGAGGATTGAGGGGCCACACAGGAAATAATTTACATTATATTACATCCCCTCTTTTTCCTCCATTTCCTTTAGCTTGCGATAAAACGCTGCCTGACTAACCTTTGTAATGGCACATATCTCCTTTACCGTTTTATCTGTTGTATTTCGTAATTCAATTGCGTGGTTCATTCCCGGATGTTTATCCGTATATTTTTTTACTCTTCCTCGATATTTGCCCTTTTGCTTGGCCAATTTAATCCCTGAACGTTGCTTCTCTTTAATCATTTCTCGATCTAGCTCACTAAATGCTGCCATTACAGTTAAAAAGAATTTACCAGTAGGTGTTCTTGTATCAATTCCCAAATTAAGTATAACAAGATGGATGTTCCTTTCACGAAGCTGTTCAACTAGCTGCAGCAACTGAACAGTGTTTCGACCAAGACGATCCATTCGAGTCACAACTAAGGTATCACCAGTAGCAATTTTGGAAAGAAGTTCGTCCAATTGTTGCTTCTGTTTAGAGACACCACTGATTTTCTCCTTCACAATTTGATCTACTCCAAATTTTGTGAGTTGTTCTATTTGGGTATCAAGATTTTGGTCTTGTGTACTTACACGGGCGTATCCATAGATCATATTTCGTCCTCTTTTAATATATATTTTTGATAGGTGTTATTGAGAGTCTATCAAGTTAATATTATCAAGGAGTCCGTATCTTATCAATAGGGTGTACTCATTTGATAAGTCTAGAGTTAGCACCAACTTTTTGACATACTCCCCAAGCTAAGCCTAGATTTAAAGCAACAAATGTTGTGTAGGAGATTTAATAAAACGTTTGTTGTGTTAATCTAAAATAAAGTCTGGTAATTTATAAAAGGTCGATAATAGATGTTTTTGCCCATCCCCCGAAAAAGGGGAATAGCATCCTAACATTCACTCTATAACGGGTTCTGAAGAATTCCCTTTATTTTGGATATTAGGGAATCAAAATCCAACTTTAAAAACCCAGCTACCTTACATGAGAAGATTAGCTGGGTTTCTTAATTATTTACATCCAATCATTTATAAAACTATTCGGATCCGCCTAGTATAAAAACGACTGCTCATTGTTCAGCAAACGCACCATATAATTGTACAAGATAATTGACTATTAAAAACTTGGTAATCATTACAAGATGCAAAATATGCATCTTATAATACATTTTATGGAATTTGAAGTAACACAAAAATCTCAATTACGTAGTATATTCCCCATTAATTCTAACATAATCGTAAGATAAATCACACCCCCAAACGGTAGCTTCTTGTGTTCCTAGTCCTAGAGACACTCTTATTTTTATTTCAGGGTTCTCAAGATAATTTTGAATTTTAATTAAGTTGTCGTCATTTATTGGCTTTTCTTTATAGATTAAAGTATTACCAAAATAAATAGAAATCTTTTCTGGATCAACATCTACCTCATCTTCACATTTTCCAATTGCCATTGCTATACGTCCCCAGTTGGGGTCTTTACCAAAAACAGCCGTTTTAACAAGTGGAGAATTCACAATACTTTTACCAATTTTCTTAGCTTGCAAAAAGCTAGAAGCTCCGTCTACAGTGACCTCAAGCAGTTTTGTTGCACCTTCGCCATCACGAGCAATCTCCTTGGCCAAATCTATACTCATTGCTGTTAAAGAATCTTTAAATTCTTGAAGATCTACATTTCCAGCTAATCCATTTGCCATAATCGCTACAGTATCACTTGTGCTGGTATCAGTATCAACACTCACCATATTGAATGATTGGTTAACTGCTTCTTTCAATATTGTTTGTAGTGTATTTGAAGGAATTTCTGCATCTGTAACAAAATAGGCAAGCATTGTAGCCATATTTGGTTCAATCATTCCCGACCCTTTGGCTATACCAACTAGAGTAGCATTACCAATCTTACAAAGTTTTAACTTAGGATAAGTATCAGTAGTCATAATTGCTTCTGCAGATTTCTCTAAACCACCTTCAGCCATATTACCTTTAAGATTTTTAATTCCTTCCCTAATCTTATTCATTGGTAATTGATGCCCTATTACTCCTGTTGACGAAGGCAAGATGTCTTCTGGAAAGATATTTAATTCCATAGCAATTAAATCTATTATCTCAATTACATTTTTAATTCCTTCATCTCCTGTAGCTACATTTGCAGTCTTACTATTAATTGCAAAACACTGCAATTTACCATTAGCAACATTCTTCTTTCCTATTGGAATAGGAGCCCCACAAAATCTACTTTGTGTAAACATGGCAGCTGCATTTGCAGGTTTTGCTGACAATATTACAGTGAAATCTAGAGTTGCATCTTTAATACCTAGGCTTTTGGAAGATGTATAGAAGCCTTTTGGCATATTTTCTAAAATATAACTCTTATTTTCTAATAAGCTTTCAATTTTCATATACTAACACCTTCCTAAATCATTTTGCACCTTCTATATTTTTTTACTTCTCTGTAAGAGATTTAATCATAGCAACTTCATCGCATTGATTAAATTTGGGACAATTCATGCAATCAATCCATACTTTTTCTGATAGAGTTTCTTTTTTGACAATGTCAAATCCACATTTCATAAAAAAGTCTACTTGATAAGTTAAAGATATTAACCTATCAACCCCTAGCCTAGAGCTTTCTGTAATAATATGATTGAGTAACATTCGTCCTATCCCTTTATGTTGATATTCAGGTTCTATTACCAAGGAACGTACCTCTGCTAAATCCTCCCCTAATACATGTAATCCTGCTACTCCTACTACCTTATCTTTATCTTTTACAACATACATGCATTGTAAATGTTGATAAATTGATAATAAGGATCTAGGAAGAACTATTTGTTTATCAGCATATACTTTAATTAATTGATAAATCGATGCAACATCTGCTGTAGTTGCATTAAAAATCTTCATCTCATATCCCCTTCTAACATTCATATAATAAATATGCATCAAAATAATTATATATGCAATATGTAATCGGAAATTATTTTAATCATTTATAATTAAAGAAAAGATAGTGAAACTATAAGTTAGAGGTAAAGGTACTCTGTGATCAAACCAATTAGATTCCTTCTTTACATAGCATTAAGATTTCTATGTCTTATATCTCTCCATTTCTTTCTTATTGCTATTAATGTAAATAGGATTGATAATAATCCAAATATTAAGACTATAGAACCCATCATAAATTTATTTAAATAAGGAGAAACGAGCAAACAACTGGATGCTACAAATTTCCCAAATTGGATGACTAAGCTATTCAATGCCATATATGCCCCTCGTTTATTCTCATCTATGATCTCACTAAGTATAGATTGACGTATTGGAACATATAGTAGCTCTCCGATTGATAGGATAACCGTTGCGGTTAAGAGTATAATTAGATTGTTTGAAATTGAACATACTGCGTAACCTATTGTAAATAACAAGAAACCTATATACATTTTTTTTCTCGGAATTGATTTACATATTTCGAAACTACTGAAGTGAAAAGAATAATAAATAACATGTTTACAACAGTTAATATACTTAACATCCTAAAACCATCTATAGATAAAGAAATATTATTAGAAACCAGAGATATGGGAGAGAAATCCTGAGTAAGACGTACAGCAATATAGTTATCTCTTTGAAACTCAATAGACATTAGCATTATGCCACCTAAAGTAAATAAAATAAAGCGATAATCACCAATTATTGCCTTATAACTCTTAAATACATTCTTTGAATTCATGTTGTTTTTTCCCAATCTGGTATTTAGTATTAAAGTTTCAGTAATCATCTTTGTCGTTAAAATTGCTGTCAGGATTGATAGAAAGACTAAAAAAATCAGCAAATTAAACATATTTTCTTTAAAAAACCAGCCACCAAGAATGATTCCTAACATCATTGATAAATTACTTCCCCAATAAGGGGTACAGCCAACATTTT
>NZ_BCUY01000041.1 GCF_001591465.1 Cytobacillus firmus NBRC 15306 | reverse complement strand
CAAAAGCTAATTTTAATACTAGGCTCTTTTCGTATAAATTGTTATTTTTGCTTATTAATGTTGTCCGTTGATTTCCGCTCCAGGATGCTCAGCGAACAGCGGGGCGGGCGGTGAGCCTCCTCGACGCTCCGCGTCTGCGGGGTCTCACCTGTCCCGCTACTCCCGCAGGACGTTGATTAAGCTTCCTTGAGTAAACGGCGCACGAAGAAAATGCGAATGCATTTTCGAGGATCTCGCACCTTCCGCTACAATCAACTCAGTAAAAATATACAAAAATGCAACAAACCTTGCGAAAACACCTAATATATTCGCGGCTGTGACATCTAAATATATCGGACCTTCCTGGTGAAAAATGATTTTAATCCCTCGGCGAATATATTAAAGGTTAAAATGGCATAGGTCATTGCAAATGCCGAGAAAAAAGGAATCCAAATTGGTCCTCTTATATCCTCAAAGGCTTTAATCATCATCATTGGCCAAGAAATCGAATTATTGACCAATTGCCAATCTCCTGTCATGGATTGTACAAAATCCTGTGAAATATATTTAGAACTTTCAGTCAATTTTTCCATGAATCTGATTTAGTAAAATAAAGATTAAAACTTAATAAAAAATTTCCCATAAATAGTTAATAGAAATTAAGAGTTTGCTCTGTTAGAACGAACGTTTATTCGGTAGAATAGGAATATGAGGTGAAATAGATGAAAGTGCGAAAAAATTTGCCTGAAATCATGAAACAGCTTATATCTGAACAGCAATATAAAGAGAATATTGTCCATTGGCATACAATAGAAGAAAAAGAGGCTAAGACTGCCAGCCTTCCGGACAACATTCATCCATCCTTAAAGGATGCACTGCAAAAAAGGGGCATTTCTAGGCTATATACACATCAGAAAACATCTTATCGGACAGCCATGAATGGGGACAGTCTGGTAGCTGTTACTCCAACGGCCTCTGGAAAAACGCTTTGCTACAACCTTCCAGTTCTGCAGACGATCGTAAATGATCCAGATGCAAGGGCGCTTTATATGTTTCCGACAAAAGCATTGGCTCAGGACCAAAAAAGCGAAATCAATGAAATCATCCAGGAGTCCGGATTGGATATCAATTCCTATACATATGACGGGGATACACCGGCAAACATCCGGCAAAAGGTACGAAGAGCCGGGCATGTGGTTATTACAAATCCGGACATGCTTCACTCGGCAATTTTGCCTCATCATACAAAGTGGGTATCTTTGTTTGAAAATTTAAAGTATGTGATCATAGATGAACTTCATATATACAGAGGGGTATTTGGCAGTCATGTAGCAAATGTCATTCGCCGTCTTAGACGCATCTGCCGTTTTTATGGCAGCGACCCCATTTTTATCTGTACATCTGCAACAATATCCAATCCTCTGGAGCTGGCAGAAAAGCTTACAGAAAAGCCGATGAAACTCGTCGATAATAATGGAGCCCCAAGCGGGAAAAAACATTTTGTATTTTATAATCCTCCTATTGTCAATATACCGCTGAATATCAGAAGAAGTGCAACTCTCGAAGCGAGAAAGCTCGCAGGTGAACTTCTGAAAAATAAAATCCAGACCATTGTATTTGCAAGAAGCAGGGTCAGAGTCGAAATCCTGCTGACTTACCTCCAGGAGCTTGTCAAACATAAACTGGGGCCAAAAGCAATTCGGGGTTATAGAGGCGGTTATTTGCCAACCCAGAGACGGGAAATTGAAAAAGGACTGCGTTCAGGGGAGATCTATGGAGTCGTCAGTACAAATGCCCTTGAACTGGGCGTGGATATCGGACAGCTGCAGGTTTGTGTCATGACTGGATACCCCGGTACCATTGCCAGCTCTTGGCAGCAGGCTGGACGCGCAGGAAGAAGGCATGGTGAATCGCTTGTCATTATGGTGGCAAGCTCCAGTCCGCTGGATCAATATGTTATACAAAATCCTGATTACTTTTTTAATAAAAGTCCTGAAACAGCCAGAATTAATCCGGATAACCTTATTATTCTGGTTGATCATATCAAGTGTGCAGCCTATGAGCTCCCTTTTAATGCCGGGGAACGTTTTGGCACTTTTGAAACTGAAGAGGTATTGGAATACCTGGCGGAAGAAAGGGTCCTTCATCAGAACGGAGAAAAATTTTATTGGATGAAAGACTCATTTCCTGCCCATAACATCAGTCTCCGTTCAGCATCACAGGAAAATGTTATCATAATTGATCAATCAGATATTGCGAATGTAAAGGTAATTGGTGAAATGGACCGCTTTTCTGCTATGACCCTTCTGCACGATGAGGCAATCTATCTTCATCAAGGAACCCAGTTTCAGGTGGAAATGCTTGATTGGGAAGAGAAGAAGGCGTTTGTCCGTGAAGTGGATGCAGACTATTTTACCGATGCTAATCTGGCAGTAGAGCTCAAAGTGCTTGAGCAGGATAAAATCAGAGTGTCATCCATTGGAGAGATTGGCTTTGGGGATGTCAGTGTTGTAGCAATGGCAACAATATTTAAAAAAATTAAGTTTGAAACACATGAAAATATCGGATCCGGTCCAATAACACTTCCTGAAGAAGAACTCCATACAAGCTCAACCTGGCTTTCGTTTAACCGGGAATCCTTGAATTATAAACAGGACCTGCTTGAACAGGGACTCATTGGAACAGCACATGCACTTAAGCATATTGTACCGCTATTTGTTATGTGCGATCCTCAGGACGTTCATGTTATCCCGCAAGTGAAAGCTGCCCATAATGAAAAGCCGACGATCTTTTTCTATGACAGGTATCCGGGCGGTGTAGGGTTAAGTGAGAAAATCTTCGGAGGAATAGAACATATCATGCATGAAACGATGGAAATGGTCAGAAGATGTGCATGTGATCATGGCTGTCCTTCCTGCATCGGAACAGATACCTCTTCAGAAACGGCCAAAAAAGACGTACTCCGGATTCTCGGCTCTTTTAAAAAGGGCGTTAATAGCGCAGGTGATAGAATTGTCCATTAAAAACAAGTTGAACAGGCTTAAGGGACATCTTGGAACAGATAACGATAACCAGCCTTCATCCGTCCAAAAACATGAGAATATAGCCGATGTCCCTTTTAAAGAAGTATGGGCTAATGAAGGTGTTTATCCGTATTATTTTGAAGACTCTTACTGTCTTGTAAGGGAAAAAGAATACAGCCTTGACTATAGGCATGGAATCTATTCTTTTGGGCAGTATACAGCAGCGGTGGATGCTTGGAATTCTTCCAACCTCAGACATCCGCTGTCTGCTTCCGGTCACGGGCCGGAAAACCTTTTCTTTTTTGATACAGAAACAACCGGCTTGGGCGGAGGTACTGGCAATACTATCTTCCTGCTTGGCCAAGCCAGTCTGCATGGAAGCAAAATAAAGCTGAAACAGCATATTCTCCCTCACCCGGGTGCTGAGATACCTTTATATAAAAGTTTTCTGGAAAGCATTGATTATTCAACAATGGTCACGTACAACGGGAAAGCTTTCGACTGGCCGCAGGTTAAAACGAGACACACACTGCTAAGGGAGCATGTCCCAAAACTGCCTCCATTTGGACATTTTGATTTATATCATGCTGCAAGGAGAATGTGGAAACACAAACTTGAAAGAATAAAGCTTGCTGCAGTTGAAAAAGAAGTTCTGGGGATTGAAAGAAAAGACGATATTCCAGGGTTTCTGGCACCAATGATTTATTTTGATTTTATTGAAAGAAAAGATCCTGAAGGGATGCTGGGAATCATAAAGCATAATGAAATAGATATCCTATCCCTGATCAGCCTGTATACACATCTTTCTTTCCAGATACTGCAGCTGGATGAAAGACAGACTTCCCGTGAGGTTTATGAAGTGGGAAGGTGGCTTTCAACACTGGGTGAATCTTCACAGGCAGCAATTGCCTTCAATAAAATATCTGAAGGAGAGTCTTCTGAAGCTTTGGATGCCAGGTTTGCATTGGCTTTTGAGCATAAGAAACATAAAAATTGGGATGAGGCCACAAAATTATGGAAGGATATTGCTGAAAAAGGCTTAATTAATATGAAGGTAATTTCCTGCATTGAACTGGCCAAGATTTATGAGCATCGATTAAAGGATATTGACCAGGCTATAATCTTTTCGAAGAAAGCGTTAGACCTGCTGGAAGCAGATAACGGAACAGAAAAGCTGAAAATAAAACAGGAAGATTTGCACCGGCGGATTGTACGGCTTGAACGAAAAATTAATCGAGCTAAAATCTCCTTGTAACATAATCTTAATATACCAGACAAAAAAATCCACTATTTCCTAGTTGTATGTACTTCTTTTAACAGTTAAAATTATAACTTGTGTGGTACTTTTTTAGGAATTTTATATAGTGAGGCTGGTAAAAAATGTATAAAGCAATCTTATTTTTATTCTTCCTTGTAATTTTCACTACTGCAATCGTTTTCTCCAATTTAAAAGACAGTTTCTATAGCATGCTGTAAGGCTAGTACCTATAAAATAGGTGTTTTCATTAGTACAAGATTACTCTTTCTAACATAGGTTGTTAATGTAAAAACAATTTCGAAAGGGGATCTTTACATGTATTGCAGACCAAGACCTTCGCAGGTGATGCCTGCTGTTGTTCATCCGACAAAATGCTGTGTAACTCATTCGTTCCAGAACATTGTGGTTCCGCACATTCATCCTACACATCATACTCACGTAAACCACATTAACTACGAGAATCAGCACTCTTACCCGCAAACGCAGTCAAATGTAAACCAGGTGACACAATCGAATGTGAATATGGGACCAAGACCTGGCGTGGCAGGTGCATGTAGCCCAGGAATGGGTCCAGGTATGGGAATGGGTCCAGGATATGGCGGACCTGGAACTGGCGTAGCTGGAGCATCAACCGGTATGGGTCCAAAACAAGGGCCAAGTTTTTCCGGCAGATAATAAACAAGGGCTATATGCCCTTGTTTTATTTATATAAATGGCAGCATTCTCAGCCAGATTTTTTTAAGGAGTTTTGCAATTGACAAAAGTAGCAGTTATTTCAGGGTACAAGCCTTTTGAAGTAGGGATATTTAAAAACGATGACCCTGCTGTCAGCTATATCAAAACCGCAATCAGAAAAAGCCTGCTTTCTTTGCTGGATGACGGTCTTGAGTGGGTAATCATCAGCGGGCAGCTTGGTGCAGAACTTTGGGCAGCTGAAGTTGTTTATGAACTTCAGCACGAAGGTTACGAAGACTTGAAGCTTGCAGTCATTACTCCCTTTTTAGATCAGGAAGCTTCCTGGAAGGATGCCAACAAAGAATGGTATGATTCTATACTGGTTCAGGCAGATTTTGTTGATTCAGTAACAAAAAAACCTTATGAAAGCCCCCAGCAATTCAGATTAAAAAATCATTTTTTTGTCAGTAAAAGTGATGTGCTCCTGCTATTTTATGATATGGAAAAAGAGGGAAGCCCTAAGTATCTGTATGAAACCGCCAAAAAATATCAGGAAGAAAATGAATATGACATTAGACTAATCACCTTTTATGATTTACAATTGATTGTAGAAGAAGAACAATTCTCTCAGAGAGAGACATTTGAATAATGCTCAGATAAATTGACAAATGTACATATCTCTGGAAAAATAGTATTAATTATGATTGCCGATATACTGAGGTGAGTGTCATGCTATCCGATAAAATTAAATTAACTGCAAAAGATATTTTGGAAAAAGAGTTTAAGACAGCTATGAGAGGCTACAAGCCTGAAGATGTCGATAAGTTTTTAGATTTGGTCATTAAAGATTATGAAGCATTCCATCAGGAAATTGAAGATCTGCAGCTGGAAAATGTGAAGCTGAAAAAACAGGTTGAGGAAGCTTCACGCAGACCGGCAGCACAAACTGCAGGAACAACCAATTTTGATATCCTAAAAAGATTATCAAATCTGGAAAAACACGTTTTTGGCAGTAAATTGTATGATTGACAGGATTGATCAGACTTTCCAGTTTAAAAACATTGCTATTCCTTCACAGATTACATATAATATTCTTTGTGATCATTAATAGCGTTCGGGTAATCGCTGCAATATATCTTATATTGTAGAGGAAAGTCCATGCTCGCACAGGCTGAGATGCCTGTAGTGTTCGTGCCTAGCGAATTCATAAGCTAGGGCAGTCGGAGCTGGCTCCGGCTGACGGCAGGGAAAATGCCTAAGTCCTTCGGGATATGGCATGAATACCTTGAAAGTGCCACAGTGACGTAGCCTTTTCAGAAATGAAAAGGGTGGAACGAGGTAAACCCCGCGAGCGAGAAACCCAAATGATGGTAGGGGCACTTTCCCTGAGGAACTGAACAACGGGAAGGACAGGCAGATGCCTGTAGATAGATGATTACCACCTGAGTACGAGACATTTGTCGCTTGCAGTACTACGGTACAAAACATGGCTTACAGAACGTTATTAGTGAGACAGTATGAGTGTTATTAATTCAAGCTCTCCTTTTTGGGAGAGCTTTTTTACTTTGCTGCAGGCTGGTTTAAAATAAAGATAACTAACGCATTCATTGCGGGTAATCATATAAACAGATATACTTTATGTGTTGATCCAGTTAGATATACATAATAGAAATAAGAATTAGGTTAGGGTGAAAATATGTCTAAATACGATTTAATCGCCACTACGGCCATGGGCCTTGAGGCACTTGCTGCCAAAGAAGTGCGCGATCTTGGATATGAATGTGAAGTTGAAAATGGCAGAATAACATTTCAAGGCGATGAAGCTGCAATTGTCCGGTCTAATTTATGGCTGAGAACAGCAGATCGGGTACGCATAAAAGTGGGAGAATTCAAAGCAACAAGCTTTGATGAGCTTTTTGAAAAAACCAAAGCGCTGCCTTGGGAAAGGTATATGCCTGAAAACGCCGAATTCCCAGTATCAGGGAAGTCTGTGAAGTCCAAACTTTTTTCTGTTTCCGATTGTCAGGCGATTGTCAAGAAAGCAATCGTGGAACGCATGCGAACAAAGTATCATAAGACAGGCTGGCTAGAAGAAAGTGGGCCGCTATTTAAAATAGAAGTTGCTCTTCATAAGGATATAGCCCTGTTGACCATCGATGCCAGCGGAAGCGGCCTCCATAAACGGGGATATCGTACAGGGCAGGGGGAAGCGCCACTGAAGGAAACACTTGCAGCTGCATTGGTGATGCTGACAAATTGGAACCCTAATAAGCCATTTGCGGATCCTTTCTGCGGGTCCGGCACCATCCCGATAGAAGCAGCATTAATCGGCCAGAATATTGCACCCGGTTTTAATCGTGAATTCATTTCGGAAGGATGGTCCTGGATTCCTGAAAAAGTCTGGGAAGATGCAAGAAATGAAGCTGAAGACCTGGCAAACTATGATCAGCCACTTGATATCACAGGTGCTGACATTGATCATAGGATGGTTAAGATCGCTGAAGAAAACGCTTTTGAAGCTGGATTGGGTGATTTGATCAACTTCAAACAAATGCAAGTGCGTGATTTTAAGACAACTAAGGAATATGGTGTTATTGTTGGGAATCCTCCATATGGGGAACGCCTTGGTGAGAAGGATGCAGTACAGCGAATGTATGCTGAAATGGGAAGTGCCTTTGCTCCTCTTGACACGTGGTCCATTTATATCTTGACTTCAGACGAGCAATTTGAAACTCACTATGGAAGAAAAGCAACTAAAAAGCGAAAGCTTTTCAATGGCTTTATTCGTACAGACTATTATCAGTACTGGGGTAAAAGACCGCCGAGAAATAATTAGCAGCAAAAGCATAAAACCTCCTGAAACTGTATAGAATATATCTATCTGATTCTTTTTTCAGGAGGGGTGGCAATGAAACATTCCAGCATCGATTTTCATAAAATTTCCCAGGCGCTGAATGGAACACTTGAAGCAATACACGGAGACGGTGATCCATCAGCAGAGGCACTGGAGAGTCTTAAAAACGCACAGGATGAACTTCAGCAGGCATTGTCATTTTCTATGTCACGTGTAAACTAATCGTTCATAATGAGCAGGGGGCTGCCTTAAAGCACCCCTGTTTTTTTGATAAATTTGCAGGTTTGGCGTTATATCTTGACAGTTACTGTATTTGAGATAAAATTATATGATGTTCATTTGATTATTAATTACTGATATATGAAATAATGATAGAACTGTTAATTCAAAGCGTCTGGTTTATAGGCGCTTTAACTTTTTAATTACGGAGGGGTAGCATGTCGAACCGGATGCCTTTTGCCGTATCCAAGAGCGAATCTTTTTATGAAAAGCTAAGTGAGTGGATCGGAGATGTTTTTTACGATATATTGCCTGAAGCAGGATTTGAAATTCGGGATGAGCAAATATTTATGGCTTTTCAGCTGGAGAAAGCATTTAAAGATAAAAGTGTTATTTTCGCTGAGGTAGGTGTAGGGACTGGGAAAACGATTGTTTACCTTTTATATGCAATCAGTTATGCAAGGTACATAAATAAACCTGCTATTATCGCCTGTGCGGATGAGACTTTAATCGAGCAGCTTGTGAAAAAAGAAGGTGATATTGCCAAGCTGGAAAAAGCATTAGGGTTAAATATTGATGTCAGACTGGCAAAATCACGCGATCAGTATCTATGCCTAAACAAGCTGGACAAGCTCGTTGCAAATGATGTTCATGATCACTATAATCGCATTTTTGATGATCTTCCGGATTTTGTTCAAACAGGCTCATCCATGCAAAAGTTTGAAAGATATGGTGACCGGAAAGATTACCCTGAATTGCCGGATGAGCATTGGACCAATGTCTCTTGGGATTCAATACAGGACTGTTTCACTTGTGAGAAGCGTCACCGCTGTGGTCAAACTCTCCATAGGGAATATTACCGCAACGCAAAAGACTTGATCATTTGTTCACACGACTTTTACATGGAACATATCTGGACCAAGGAATCGAGAAAACGGGAAGGGCAGCTGCCTTTGCTCCCTGAGAGCTCATGTGTGGTTTTTGATGAAGGCCATCTGCTGGAATATGCATCGCAAAAGGCTCTGACATATCGTTTTTCCGAGCAGATTCTGGAATCCATCTTAACAAGGCTCATGGCGAATGATGTACGTGAAAAAACGTTAAATATCATTGAAGATGCTATTTACCAGAATGAGCATTTCTTTTTGACACTGTCCATGTCAGCTTCGGGTGATACTGGTTCTGACAAGAAAACGATTGAAAAAACTGCAGATGTTATGAGTGAAGGACGTAAACTGCAGGACTTGATCAATACACTTGAGGAAGAATTAGTATTTGAAAGCGAAATGTATGTCATTAATGAATATGACTTAAAAATTGTTGAAGAATATCTTGAGCAAATCTCATACTCACTTTCATTGTTCCTTAAGGATTTAAAAGGAATCACCTGGTTTGAAGAGAATAATGGGGAAAGAACCCTGGTTATTATGCCAAGAATGGTAGAAGACATTATGCGGGAAGAAGTATTTTCCCAGAAGAAGCCGTTTGTTTTCTCCTCTGCAACACTGTCTGAGAATAAGTCCTTTGATTATATGGCAAAAAGCCTGGGAGTAGACGATTATCTATCCTTTACCGTAGATTCCCCGTTCGACTATGACGAAAATATGGTCATTCGCATGCCGGAATTTGCGGAGGGATCAGGAACTGCGAAAATGGACTACATTCTCGAACAAGTTAAAGCAACAGAAGGAAGGGCTTTAGTATTATTCAACAGTTCTTCTGAGCTGGCAGAATTCAAAGCATTTGTTTCAGGGAAAATAAGTGTGCCGGTCTTTTTTGAAGGGGATGCAGAGATAAGCAGCCTCGTATCAAGTTTCCAAAATGATGAGCATTCAGTTCTCTGCTCTGTTCATTTATGGGAAGGTCTTGATATACCGGGCAGATCCCTGGAGAATGTGCTTATTTATGGCCTTCCATTCCCTCCTCACGATCCGGTCTTTACAGCCAAAAGGGAAGGTTCGGCCGATCCTTTCAAAGAGGTTGATCTTCCATATATGATCCTGCGTTTAAGGCAGGGGATTGGAAGATTAATTAGAACACATGAAGACAAAGGGACCGTTCATATTCTGATGAATAAAAATGAAAATCCTGAAGTCCGCGAAATGATAAAAAAGGTTCTGCCTGCAGAGCCCGTAACAAGCTGAACGAAGGCAGTGCCCAAGCGGGCGCTGCCTTCCCTTTAACCTCTCAACAGCTGATTTGCTTCGGGTGTCATACGAGCAGGTGTCCAGGCAGGCTCCCAGACAAGGTTAACCTCCACATCTGAAAACAGCTCAAGATCTTCAATGCAATACTTAACTCCACTGACTATGCTGTCATGCAGCGGGCAACCCGGTGTTGTAAGAGTCATGGTAATAACTGCCTTGTCACCATCGGGAAAATTAATATCATAAATAAGGCCCAAATCAACCACGTTTATATTCAATTCAGGATCCATAACTCTTTTTAGATTGCTGAGAACTACTTCTTTTCGATTCATGTTAATTCCCCCTATTGTTTTAAAACAGAAATAATCAAATAACAGAAAACAATGCTGGCTCCAGCCGTTACAATCTGGCCGGATAGGAACAGGGCGGGCTGTTCACATACGATGGAGACTGTCACACTGAGTATACCGAGAATAAAGGCGGAAAGAACCGGAATGGATGCCTTGTCATTCATCATATCTTTGAGAGAAGGTACACTCCGTTTGCCGATCTCTTTGCTGTATTTCCAGGTCCACCACAAGAATGGCACGATTTTAAATAGATAACCGAGAATGCTCAAAGCTACCCAGAGCATGAGGTATGCAAACACAAGATACCCAACTGCATTTTGAAAGCTTCCGATTAGTGAGCTTATGAATGCTCCAAGGTGGATTGCCAGCCCTGCAGGTATGGCGATAAGAGCATATCGGAATGAATAATCAAGCTTTTTCTTTACTCTTTTCTGCAGGATTTGCAGCATGTGCCAGGTGAAGAAGGCAAATCCGCCAGCCAGGACCAATAAGGCAATAGTAAAAAGAGAATTATTCCCGGTGAAAAAAGAGATAAATGCCGCAGCCAATCCTGCTGCATAAACCATATACACATATTTGGCAGGCTTCATGCTGTAGCCGTGGGACAAGGAAAACATGGGAACCATTTTATAGGAAAATCCAAAAATCAGAAGTGTAAACCAGCCTGCTGTCCCAAGCAGTATGTGGCTTTTAAAAACTGCCTGGTAATCGGTGGAAATAAATCCGGTTTTCATGCTGAAAACCATAAGGATTCCCAATAGAATTGCAGACAGCAGGCTAATTAGTGCAGTTCCTACGAAAAGAGTCAGTACATTAGGCTTTGCCTGCTGCCTTAAAGTCATGAACATTTGCAGCAGAAACATTAAGATGCCTGTTAATGTAATGAGCCCGGGCAGCATTGCACCCGCCGGATTATAAAATAGACTATGCGCAAAATATAATATTCCAAAGGCAGTTACAGTAAATTGTGAAAATCCAAATCTTTCATTCCATATAGGGGTAAGAAAGGCCACCGGAACGAGCTGATACATGGCTCCCATTGCTGTCATCAACGCCCAGCCCAATATAAACAAATGAGCCGCTGACCAAATGGCGGGTATACGGAATTGACTGTTAATTATGGATTCCCCTTGAAAAAGAATGAGCGCCATAGATCCTATTAAGCAGAGCAAGCTGAAAAGTATAAAGGAAAAAGGAAGTTTTATATTGGTCTCATTTTTTGTATTGGCCAGCAACGCGATCACCTGCTTATTTTTTGATTTCTATTAAAAAGCTTCCGTCTTCCAGTTCGGAAGTTACATATCTGCAGCCCATTTCGTCCAGCTGTTCATAAAGAAACATGGGCCGCCTGTCATTTATAATTGATAAGGTTTCTCCCTCTGGCAGATCTTCAAGAGCCGCGAGAGTTCTCATCATCGGCTGAGGCGGTTCCAGCCCCCGGTTATCCAGTTTCATTATGACGTACCTCTCTTAGTAAAGATCACTTTCCAATGCTTCTTTTCAATTTCTTCAGCTTTATATTCAAACCCTTTAGCCTTTAATACTCCAAAAAGAGGGATGGGCTTAAACGGGGCATGAAGGATAAAAACATCATCGATATCAAGTTCAGCAATCGCTGACATGATTTTTTGAAACGGCTCCAATTTATTTTTTAAATCCTCTCTTACATCAAGCTCAATAACTTTGTTTTCCATTCTGATCTCTCCTTCAATCGGCTGATGGATTAAATTAATTGCCAATAACTGAAAATCACCTGCCAGTGAGAATCGTTATTAATTACTTTAAGTTTAACAGCGTGAGCTTTTCAAATAAGTGACATATATCATATTGCAGAGAACATTTTTCAATGTACAAATCCAATGGAACAAAAAAACCCGCAGATGCTTACTCTGCGGATTCTTTCTGTTCTTCTATACATTCAAAACAGATGGTTTCATTTTTTTTCATTATGGACTCCGTTGAAGAATCCATCAAGACAGTATAGGTCTTTCCCGCAAACAGCGCAGCAGCCTACTAATTCTTTCATTTTCAGTCACTCCCGCTTTTTAATATTTGAGGGCTTCTCTTTTTAAAGTATATCGACATGCCGCATACCGTTAACAATAAAATGGCTGCGGCGATTAAAAAACCTCTATCGAATGTTACTCCTAAGAAACCTAATATGGCGGAACCGGCTACCACGCCTAATGAAAAAAAGGCATAGAAGAGGCCAAATGCCTTACCTCTTGTTTTTTCTGTTGTATGATTGGCTATAAGCGCATTAATGGATGGGAATAAAAGAGCAAACCCGGTGCCGTAAAGAACCATGCATAAAAACATGAAACCAAGAGAAGATGCTGAACTTAGCAGGATTAATGCGATTCCTATGATCAGCATTCCGGTAAGCATGCTATTGTGATGTTTATACTTATCAAAGATTTTATTAATGGGCAGCAGAAAAATAAGAATTGCAGTTATTCCAAAAGTGCTTAATAAGATCCCGCTGTACATCGCATCAATTTGCAGAGCTTCTACCTGAAGAGGAAGAAGGTAGGCAAGTGTCCCTTGAGCAAACATGAGAGAAAAGGCTCCTAAATAGCTTGCTGCGAGCATAGGATTCTTAAGTAATGGAAGCATTTTTTCGTGGGAGTTCTCTTTTTTTACATTTTTCAGAGTTCCTGCCGGCAGAAACCGAAAGGCGAGGACTGCGCTGCTGATCATGGTTGCCGCTATAATTAAAAAGACCCAGTTTATAGTGTAATTGGACGCAATCACCGCCCCAAAAGCCGGTCCTATAATGGCTGAACAGCCGACAGCAGCGCCTGATACAGCCATTTTTCTTCCTTGTTTTTCTGAATTTCCGATGTTTGAAATGATTGTGAAAGCCGCAGGGACCAGGAAGCCTCCAAATAACCCGTGAAAAAATCTTACTGAAATTAAATGCAGGGGTGATTCAGCAAATGTATACAGTACTAATATAATTCCAGTTAAGGTTAGGCCGGACACCAAAACTCTTTTTGCTCCGCTTTTATCGATCCAATAGCCGGCTAAAATATTGCCAATCATATTCGAGAAGGAATACATCCCAACAATCATTCCTGCAAATGCGGGTGATGGATTAAATGTCATGGCAAAGGGGCTCATTATAGGAAGCTGAGAAAATGTATCAATAAATGCTGCAATAACGATAAAGTAAATCAAATATTTCATGCTATCTCTCTTTCCGGTTAGTTCACTTTCCACTATTATAACTCTTTGGCAGCCAGGTGAAAAAGAAAAGCAGCCAAAGGGCATAGTTTAAGAAAAAGATTATAGAGACTGCCTTTTCAGAAAAATATGATAAAATGATACTGTAGTAGATACAAAGGGGGAAAAATTGTGGCAGAATCACTAAAACAGACAGAACAGCAATTCCTTGATTATGTCAAAAAAATGATGGCCTATAATGAAGCGATCGGGCTGATGTATTGGGATATGCGGACAGGCGCACCCAAGAAGGGAATGGAACAGCGCTCCGAAGTGATTGGAATGATCTCTTCAGAAGTTTTCAGAATGTCCACTTCTGAGGAAATGGCAGCATACATAGCGAAACTTTCAAGCCGGGAAAATCTTTCTGAAGTAACATTGAAAACATTGGAAGAATGCAAAAAGGATTATGACAGGAATAAAAAAATTCCTGCAGAGGAATATACCGAATATGTCATCCTGCAATCCAAGGCTGAAAGTATTTGGGAAGATGCAAAGGCAAGCTCAGATTTTGAAATGTTCCAGCCTTATTTGGAAAAGCTTGTTGAAATGAATAAAAGATTCATTTCTTATTGGGGATATGAAGGAAACAAATATAATACACTGCTGGATATGTATGAACCTGGCGTAACCGTTGATACGCTTGATCAGGTGTTCGGGCAGCTGAGGGAAAAAATTGTTCCGCTTGTTCAGCAAATCTCTGAATCACAGAATAAACCGGACACCAGCTTTTTATTTGAACACTTTGCCAAGGATAAGCAGCGGGGTTTCAGCCTTAAAATTCTTGATCAAATGGGCTATAACTTTAAAGCGGGACGTCTCGATGAAACTGTTCATCCTTTTGCAACAGGTTTGAATCCTGGTGATGTCCGAGTGACCACCAAATATGATGAAGCTGATTTCCGGACAGCTGTGTTTGGCACGATTCATGAAGGCGGGCATGCTCTTTATGAACAAAATATTTCTTCTGACCTGGTTGGAACTCCGCTGTGCTCTGGAACATCAATGGGAATTCATGAATCACAGTCATTATTTTATGAAAACTTTGTCGGAAGACATCGTTCTTTCTGGAAAAAGAATTATGACCTTCTTAAAGAATATGCAAACGGTCAATTTGATGATGTGTCAATAGATGCTTTTTATCGTGCAATTAATGAATCAAAGCCTTCATTAATCCGTATTGAAGCAGACGAATTAACATATCCGCTTCATATCATTATCCGTTATGAAATTGAAAAAAGCTTGTTTAACGATGAAATTGAAGTTAAAGACCTGCCAGCGATCTGGAATGAAAAATATGAACAATACCTCGGAGTAAAGCCAGAAAATAACGGAGAAGGCGTTCTGCAGGATGTTCACTGGGCAGGGGGGAGCTTTGGTTATTTCCCTTCATACGCTTTGGGTTACATGTATGCAGCACAGCTAAAAAACAGCATGTTAAAGGACTTGCCAAACTATGATGAATTACTTGAAGAAGGCAATTTAATGCCAGTCAAAGAGTGGTTTACCAAGAATGTGCACCAATTCGGCAAAATGAAAAAGCCGCTTGAAATCTTAACTGAAGTCACCGGGGAAGGCCTGAATGCCCAGCATTTAATTGATTATCTGTATGATAAGTACGGTAAGGTGTATCAGCTGAAATAAGTGTTTAATCATAATTTTTGTAAGAGGGTGGTCTCAGTCATCCTCTTACTTCATGGAGAGACATAATGAAGAAATTACTTCCATTTGTAATGATTGCATTAGGAGCAAGTCTATGGGGCATTATTGCTGTATTTGTTAAAGGGCTCGGGGAATATGGATTCTCAGCTATGGAAATCGTGGCTGTAAGAGTGTTTTTTGCGGCCATATTTCTCGTTCTAATAGGGATAATGCGTTTCCGGAACTGCTTTAAACTGGAATCTGCCACTGACGTCCGGTTATTTGCTGGAACCGGGATACTGAGCATCGTCTTTTTTAATTATTGTTATTTCACAGCAATGAACCAGATCAGCATTTCATTGGCAGTCGTTCTGCTTTACACCGCTCCTGCATTTGTGACTGTATTATCCTACCTGTTTTTAAAGGAAGGGATAAATCTAAGAAAGATTGCAGCTGTAGCAGGCACCATTGTGGGCTGCATATTAGTTGCCGGATTATCAGCAGGCAGCAGTGATATTACTCTGCTTGGAATTTTGACGGGATTAGGTGCCGGTTTCGGGTATGCGCTTTATACCATCTTCGGGAAATTTGCGTTAAGAAAGTATCATCCTTTTACAGTTACGCTTTATACATTCCTGGTTGCTTCGGTATTTCTGATCCCGGTAACAAAGCTGTGGACAAAAGCTTCAGTTTTTTTGAACGCTGAAGTTTTGTTTCTTAGTATGGGTTTAGGGTTTGTGCCTACGGTTCTCGCCTATTTTGTTTACACATGGGGACTGGAAAAAACAGATGGAAGCAAAGCAGCTGTGATCGCTACAGTCGAACCAGTCGTGGCCATGCTTTTAGGAGTGACACTTTACGGAGAAAATCTTGGTGCAATCCAGATTGCCGGTGCTTTGCTGATACTCAGTTCGGTTATTATTGTGAATCTGCCTGCAAGAAAGAAAAATGCGGGGATGGCTGCTGACTCAAAGCAGGCTTGAACACTAAAACACTCCGATCCAACTGGAACGGAGTGTTTTTTTTACCATAACTTATATCCCTTGGCCCCTGGAGGTGCATTTTGAATTAAATCGATAAATGGAATAGTGTAGGCAAATAGAATAAGAACAACTGTAATTCCGAGCCACAGCTTCCAGTTTTCGAATACCATCGGCGCCTTTTCTGCTTCATCAGCCGCTTCTCCGACAGGGAACTCCTGCTCGCCCTTTGGCGCGAAGAATGCAAGATTGATAAAGATATAAATCATTAAAATAATTCCAATGAAGAGAATAGAACCTCCGATTGCCTGTGCAACCTGGTATGGAATCCATTCTGCTGCTTGTGGTGCTCCGCCATATTCAGAATATGATGAACGGCGCGGTGCTCCAAGCAGACCGACAGCATGCATAGCACCGGACATGAATGTCATTCCGATTGACCAGATAACTGCCTGGATGATCCCTAATTTATTCATCGCTTTGGTTAATGTTCTTCCAGTCAGATGAGGAATAAGCCAGTAGGAAACCCCAAAGAATGTAAGTACTACAGAAGTTGCTACTGTTAAGTGAAAGTGACCGGTTACCCAAATCGTGTTGTGAACTACCTGGTTCATCTGGTGGGAGGCGTTGACGATCCCGCCTGCACCCGCAGGGATAAAGGCTACCATCCCAATGAACGGAACGACAAATCGTGCATCTCCCCATGGAAGCTTCTTCACCCAGCCGAATAACCCTGTAGCCCCTTTAGAACGGCCAAAGTTTTCGAAAGTAGCAAATAAAGAAAATGCAGTCATTAAAGATGGAATGACAACAAGGAATGTTAAGATAACCTGCAGGAATTTCCATGCCGGATCAATTCCCGGCTCCATTAATTGATGGTGAAATCCGACAGGGATTGAGAACAGCAGGAATAATATAAAAGACAAACGTGCCAATGAATCAGAGAAAATTTTTCCGCCGATAACTTTTGGAATGACAACATACCATGCCATATAAGCCGGCAATAGCCAGAAGTATACAAGCGGATGTCCGAAATACCAGAATAGAGTTCGGCTGACGCCGATATTTACGGTTTCTACAAATCCTAATGACCATGGAAGAAGCTGGAAAAGAACGGTAGATGCTACACCGATTGTTGCCACAATCCACATCATTGTATTGACCAATGACATGAAGGTTAATAACGGACTCGGCTGGCCAGGATTTTTCCTGCGCCATTCTGCATACTTCATAATGATTGCTGCCCCGTCAATCCAGCTTCCCACTATGACAAGTGTTAAACCGATATAGTACAATGCATGTGCCTGAAGAGGAGCATAGAAAGTATAAAGAACTGTAGCCTCATTCAGCAGGATCATAACAGCTGCAAGAACAGTTCCCGCTGTCATCAGCCAAAAACCGATCCAGCCGGTAATGCGTTGTTTATTTGTAAAGGTCCCTGATGTTTTGCTTGTTGCAGCTAACTGGAAGCCCATTATAAAAAAAGTAGTAAGCACAAGTCCCAATACAACACCGTGAACCGTGAGGATCTGGTAATACCCGATCCCTGCCGGAAGCTCGAATTTACCGGAGCGGACCAAAGTCTGCAATAATCCGGCTAGGCCGCCTATTGCTAAAGCTGTAAAAGCAACGAAAAAGTGAGCCATTGCCAATTTTGCGTCGCGAGGGTCAACTTTTAATTTTGCTGAAGGATTAAACATTATTCCACCACCTTAATTTTAGACGACATCATGTGGTGACCAACACCGCAATATTCATTACATACAATTAAGTATTCGCCTGTTTTATCAAATGTTGTCACATGTTCACTGATATAACCGGGTTCAAGCATCATGTTGATATTCGATCCCGCAACTTCAAAACCGTGGACGACGTCTTTGGTTGTAGCGATAATTTTCACTTTAGCCCCATATGGAACCTCTACTTCAGCTGGGCTGTAGGAAAACGCAGAGGCGACGTATACCAATTCGTAATCCCAATCCTTTCCTTCTACCTTTTTCAATCCAGGCTCATTAAATGGAACGGTAGTATCGACCTTTTCAGGGTCAATGGTTGCCAAACAGCTTGGAGGCTGATTGCCCAGGTAAAATGCGCTGACTCCCAGTACTGTTAGAAAAACAAGCAGCGATCCGATTCCAAAAATGAGCCAGGCTTTTTCAAACTTATGCATATGCATGGCTTTTTCCCCTTTCTAACTTTAAAAGCGGCTGATAAATAATAGATAAACGCCTACCCATGTAATAATCAGGAAGAATCCTAATAAGAAAACGGAAGCTAACGTTCCCTTTAAGGAAGAGCTAGCCTTTATTTCAGTTTTCGTTTTACGGCTGAGTTCCGTTTTCGCCATTTTCCTTCACTCCTTTCGAAAATTGGAAAAAGTAAATGATTACACTTTCATAATACAAAACATTTAGGAAGATTCTAGATGCTTTTAGTGAGTTCACAAATTGTTCATTCGTAACTTAAACACTATGATAATGGTGAAAAATTGATATTTAAGTGATTTAAATCACAAAACATAATTGTAAATTGTGAAATAAATGTGAAGATTTACATGAGGCTTCAAAAGAGGGACTAATTATGGAAAAAAATCATACGGAAGATGATGAACTATTTGATTTACGAACAATTATGCATGAAAATATTATTTTTGTTCGCTTTTGATTGAAGGTTTTTGTTGAAGTGTCAGGAAATGATGTTATAATGTTAATAAATTAATAACATTCACTCATATAATCGCGAGGATATGGCTCGCAAGTTTCTACCGGGTTACCGTAAATAATCCGACTATGAGTGAGCAATGTACAGGACGTATTTTGCCATCCTTGTTTGCCTGCAGCTTAGATCCATTAGCCTGAAGGCCATTGCTTCACTCATTTTTATGTTGTGAATGCGATGGGCGTCAGGCTTTTTTTAATGCCCTGAATTATGAAGGCTTTCTAACACAGAGGAGGATGCATAATGGATATGCTTATAAAAAAAATAAAAAGCGAAGGGATTGTTTTATCGTCTTCAGTCTTAAAAGTAGATTCATTTCTGAATCACCAAATTGACCCTCAGCTTATGCATGAAGTAGGAAGAGAATTTGCAGATAGATTCTCAAGCAGCGGGATTACAAAAATACTGACTATCGAATCTTCGGGGATTGCACCAGCTGTAATGGCGGGACTTCATCTGAATGTCCCGGTTGTATTTGCGAGAAAAAGAAAATCTCTCACTCTGGTAAATGACCTGATTACAGCTTCTGTCTATTCCTTTACTAAAGAAGAAACAAGTGAAATCTCTGTTTCAAAGAAGTACCTTTCAGAAAAAGATAATGTTCTTATAATCGATGATTTTCTTGCGAATGGACAGGCAGCATTAGGTCTTGCAGATATAGCGAAAAAAGCGGGATCATCAATAGCAGGGATTGGAATCGTTATTGAAAAAGGCTTTCAAAAGGGCGGACAGCAGCTGAGAGAAAAGGGATTCCGGGTGGAATCTTTAGCTATTATTGACTCTCTTGAAAATGGCTTGATCAGCTTTGAAAAAACAACTGAGAATATGGGGGAATTGATCCGATGAGTCAGAATCCAATTAAAATTGCTTCGCTCGGAATTCAGCATGTCCTTGCCATGTACGCAGGCGCGGTCATTGTACCATTGATTGTAGGAGGGGCACTGGGTTTAACAGGGGAGCAGCTCACCTATCTGGTTTCAATTGATATTTTTATGTGCGGAATTGCAACACTGCTTCAAGTATGGCGCAGTAAATTTTTCGGGATTGGCCTTCCGGTCGTCCTTGGCTGCACATTTACGGCTGTTGGACCAATGATTGCGATTGGCGGTCAGTATGGAATACCGGCAATCTATGGGTCTATACTGGTTTCCGGTATTTTTGTGGTTGCTGTTTCAAAGTATTTTGGGAAACTGGTGAAATTTTTCCCGCCTGTTGTGACAGGGTCAGTAGTTACAATAATCGGGATTACGCTTATTCCTGTTGCTATGAATAATATGGCCGGCGGGCAGGGAAGCCCTGACTTTGGTTCGATGACAAACATCGCATTGGCTTTTGGAACTTTGCTGTTCATCATTATTCTCTTCCGTTTCTTTAATGGCTTTATCCGAGCGATTGCCATTTTGCTGGGATTGGCTGCAGGAACCTTAACATCCTATTTTATGGGCATGGTCGACTTCACAGCTGTTGGTGACGCTTCCTGGTTCCATATGCCATCTCCTTTCTATTTTGGCATGCCGACATTTGAGGTGACAGCCATCCTGACTATGATTCTGGTAGCAATGGTCAGTTTAGTTGAATCTACAGGCGTATACTTTGCTCTGGGAGATATTTGTGAAGAGAAACTGGAAGAAAAGGACCTCTCGAATGGTTATCGTGCCGAAGGACTTGCCATTATCTTTGGTGCTGTCTTTAATGCATTTCCTTATACAACCTATTCCCAAAACGTCGGACTTCTGCAGCTGTCAGGCGTAAAAACAAAAAATGTCATATATACAGCAGGTGCATTCCTTGTACTGCTTGGGCTGGTTCCGAAAATCGGCGCATTGACCACGATCATTCCAACTCCGGTATTAGGAGGCGCAATGGTTGCCATGTTCGGTATGGTAGTCGCCTATGGAATAAAAATGCTCAGCAAAGTGGAGTTCTCCTCCCAGGAGAATTTATTGATCATTGCCTGCTCCGTCGGGATGGGACTGGGCGTAACAGCCGTTCCTGAACTATTCGCGCAAATGCCTTCGAGTGTGCGCATCCTGACTGATAATGGAATAGTGGCAGGCAGTGTGACGGCCATTCTTTTAAACATCGTATTTAATGTTGTTAAAGGAAAAAAAGCAGTTCAGCGTGCTTCTCTTGCGGAGCAAAAGGCTTTATAATTCTCGCTTGCGGCAATCACAATAATATTGGAAATCAATATAATAATCTATCGGTATTTTTACATTTCCGAAGCGATGTTTCTCGCAAGAAAGAGAGTGTAATGTGATGGAGAAATATTATTGTGATAACTGCCGGCTTTTATATAGTGAAGAAGAGGTTTGTGCTGCTTGCGGTATCCTGGTGACGAAAAAAATATATATAGAAGTTCAAAAGCATCATAAAAACCATAATGGATTGGATGCATCAGAATAACTGCGTCAATCGCCGGCCGCATTTCATGGTTTGGTGCGGCACTAAAAAGTAATTGGAAAAGATTTAGTAATGCTATTCATTTAATGATTCATTTATAATAAAGATGCACAACAACTCCTTCAAAACACATTGCTTCCTCCTAATGGGGGGAGCTTTTTTTTTGCTCTTTATCCAATTTTGAAACATAAATTGCTTTTATTTGGAAAAATTAACAGAAAGCAATAGAAGGAGAGTCGCTTATGCCAGCAATTGTATCAGTAGCGGAGGCAATACCTGAATATGTTCTGACACAGGATCAGGTAATGGATTTTGCCAGAGATTTATTTTCCGATTCCTTTAAGGATATTGAACGGCTATTAAAAGCTTTCCATAACGGTCAAATTGAGAAGCGGCACTTTGCAAAGGGACTGGAATGGTTCAAAACAGATAAATCATTTGAAGAACGAAACAATGCATATATTGAACAGACTTTTGAACTGGGAACAAGGGCAATAAAGCAATGTCTGGAAAATGACCTTTTCCTGACCAGAAATCTTCCATGCGATGAAATCGACGCCATCTTTACTATTTCAAGTTCAGGGATTGCCACTCCGAGTATAGAAGCAAGAATCATGAATAAGCTTCCATTCTCTCAGCATACGAAACGAATCCCGATATGGGGGCTGGGATGTGCAGGCGGCGCCTCAGGGCTTTCAAGAGCCTATGAATACTGCCTGGCTTTCCCTGAAGCAAAGGTACTGGTTTTAAGTATAGAATTATGCAGTTTGACCTTTCAGCGCAATGACCGGTCAAAGAGCAATCTTATCGGGACATCTCTTTTTGCTGACGGTGCAGCATGTGCGCTTATAACAGGTGACGAGGCACAAAGGGATTATCAAAAGCTGTCATCCATTCCCAAAATTCGGGGAACCCAATCGACAACCATGCGAAATTCTCTGGATGTAATGGGCTGGGAAGTTAAGAATGAGGGTTTATATGTGGTTTTCTCAAAGGACATCCCATCCATAATAGAGGACTGGCTAAAGCCCAATGTAACTGAATTTCTAAGGGGAAAAGGCATAGAAATGGAAGAGATAAACCATTTTGTTGCCCATCCCGGCGGTAAAAAAGTCATTGATGCTTATCAGAAAGCGCTGCAATTCGATCCTAGTATGACAGGGATTTCACTTGATGTATTAAAGGAGTTCGGTAATATGTCATCTGCAACTATTCTATACGTACTCAAAAGGTTTATGGAGATCGGCAGACAGGGAGATACCGGGCTTGCAACTGCACTCGGACCGGGATTCAGCTCGGAATTACTGCTGCTGGAATGGGAGTGAATACATGCTGTTCATAATTTTTATTACCTTCATCATTTTGCAGAGGGCAGCAGAGCTTGCTGTAGCCCGGAGTAATGAAAAGTGGATGAAAGACAGGGGGGCACTGGAATTTGGCCAGAGGCACTATCCGTGGATCGTAGCGGTTCACGCTTCCTTTTTTGTCTGCTATCTGCTGGAAGTAGTAATCTTTGAAAAAAATCTGTCGCCTTTTTGGCCCATACTGCTGATTCTGTTCTTCTTTACCCAGGCGGGGAGGATATGGGCGCTGTTTTCTTTAGGGAAATACTGGAATACAAAAATCTTTGTCCTGCCGGGAGCTAAGATAGTCAGAAGAGGGCCATACCGGTTCATAAAGCATCCCAACTATGCCATTGTAGCTGCTGAATTTCTCGTGATTCCTTTAATGTTTCAGGCTTATCTAACGGCTGCAGTATTTACTTTGCTAAACATAATGGTGCTATCGGTCAGAATACCAGCAGAGGAAAAAGCACTGAAGGAATTGACAGAATACGAAGAAGCCTTTTTACGATTACGGACTGACCTTAATGAAGATATTAAAAAAGTTTGACAATTTTAAAATCCCTATTGAAAATGATTATCGTTCGTGATAAACTTCTAATTGAATTTGAAAATTATTCTCAATATCATTCCAACAGGAAGGTGCTGCTACATATGACAATTCTATTCGTTGCCGGCACAATTGCTGCCTACTCACTTGTTATGAAACATGTTTTAAATAACGTAGCTAGACCACATACAAGATAATAATTACTTATTGAAACCAGGCTTCCAATGCCTGGTTTTTGTTTTATTATCCCTATTAATTATGTTTTTGTACTGAGAAAAATTAGAAAAATCAAAGATTAATCCATCCTGTATAGGAAAATAAACAAAAATCATTTAAAATAAGAAGTAAATTAAAGTTACAAGGGGATTATTGGAAATGGCCGACACGATTTTGCAACCAGGATTGCAGCAAACTGAATTAATAAACAGAATAACTGCTATATATACATTTGCCCAGAGAAATGGAGATGCCGAGACAGCCCAAAGAGCAAAGGATCTTGTGATTAAGCTAAGGAATCAGGAATTTGCCATAGCTTTTTGCGGGCATTTTTCTGCCGGAAAATCAAGCATGATCAACAGGCTGGCAGGGGAGGATCTTCTTCCTTCCTCGCCGATTCCAACCAGTGCCAACCTGGTCAAAGTCAAATCAGGTGAGGAAGATTATGCGAAAGTAATTTTTAAAGAAGGAAAGCCAAGGCTTTATCCTGCCCCATATGATTACGGACAGGTAAAATCCTATTGCAAAGACGGAGATTCTATCCATTCTATTGAAATTAGCCATTCCGCCGCCAGCTTGCCCAAAAAGGCAGTGATTATGGATACACCCGGAATCGATTCCACTGATGATGCGCATAGAATTGCTACTGAATCTGCTCTTCATTTGGCGGACCTTATTTTTTATGTAATGGATTACAACCATGTTCAGTCGGAATTAAATTTTCTTTTTACTAAAGAACTGACGGCAGCAGGAAAAGATGTTTATCTTGTTATCAATCAGATTGATAAACATCGCGATGAAGAACTCAGCTTTGAACAATTCAAAAAAAGCGTAAAGGAATCATTTGCATCCTGGGGAGTGAAGCCAGCACGGATTTTTTACACCACGTTAAAAGACGAAAACCATCAGGCAAATGATTTTAAAGCACTTCAGAGCTTTATTAACAGCAGCATTGCTGATCGTGAAGAGCTTTTGCCTCAGTCTGTATTTAATTCGTTGAAGAAATTAACAGAGGATCATCTTGAGTTTTTAAGAGACTCTCATGCAGCTGAAAAAGCTGACTGGGAAGAAAAACTGGCAGAACTTGATCAGGATGACAGGGAGCAGCTTCCCGGCAGACTGGAATACCTGGAGAAGCAGTTAAATAAGCTGAATTCTTCCTTACATGAAGCTGATATAGAGGTAACCGGTAAATTAGATGAGATTTTGAAAAATGCTTATTTAATGCCTTTCCAAACGAGGGAACTGGCTGAATCATATCTTGAATCGTGCCAGCCTTCCTTTAAGATTGGCCTGTTTTTCAGCAAACAGAAAACGGAGCAGGAAAGGTCATTGAGGCTTGACCGCTTCTATGAGGATTTATCTGAAAACGTTAAATCTCAGCTGGAGTGGCATATAAAAGAGCTGTTTTTACAGCAGTTCAAGAAGCATAATATCCATGATTCTGAAAAACTTGCACAAGTTCAGAGCTTCAAGCTTAACTTTGAACAAGCTGTTTTAGCTGAAACGGTAAAATCCGGGGCAATGGTTTCAGGTGACTATGTTCTGCAATATACAAATGACACAGCTGAGGCTGTAAAGAGAATTGCCAAAAAGAACGCAGCTTCTTTAAAGAATGCACTTCTAGAAGCACTCGAAGAAAAAAACAGTCAGGAACAAACTGCGCTGGTTCATGAAATTCACACCCTTAATGCTTACGCTGAAGCATTAAATGCGCTAAAGGCCATCCATGAAAAAATTAATAAGGCATCAGCGGGAATGAAAGTCTATTTGACTGGTGAATTTAATACTCATGAGTTTCAGGAAAAAGCCCAGATGCTTGCAGCAGAAGAAGTTGATGAAGCTGAAGTTGTTTTCCTGAATGAAGATAAAGCTGAGAAAGAACAGGCAACCCGGAAATCTGAACTGTCACCTGATGAAGAGCCTGAAAAGGAAGCGGTTGCTGCAGTTGCGGTACAGCCTGTTATTGAAAAGCTTCGATATACTGCTGATGCAGTAAAGGAGCTCCCTGGCTTCAGGAAGCTTGCAGCTGATTTGGCAGATAAAGCATCAAGGCTTGAGAGCAAAGAATTCACAGTTGCCCTTTTTGGTGCATTTAGTGCAGGGAAGTCTTCCTTTGCCAACGCTTTGATCGGGAATAAGCTTCTTCCTGTTTCACCGAATCCGACGACAGCTGCTATCAACAAGATTAAGCCTGTTACAGATGAATATAAACATGGAACCGTGCTTGTTAAAGTTAAAGATTCACATACACTTTTAAATGATATCAATCATTCCTTGAAGGTGTTTGATTATTCAGCAGGAAACTTCGATGATGCTGCCGCCGCAATTAAGAAGATTACTGGGGAAAACCAGGATTTTGATGCAAGTGAAAAGACACACTTTGCATTTCTTAATGCCTTTATGAAAGGGTACAATTTCTTCACTGATAAGCTGGGGGAAATCATTAAAGCTGACTTGGATGAGTTTGGGGATTATGTTGCCAATGAAGAAAAATCATGCTTTGTTGAAACGATTGAAGTTTACTTTGACTGTGAACTGACAAGGCAGGGAATTACCCTGGTTGACACACCCGGCGCTGATTCGATTAATGCGAGGCATACCGGCGTTGCATTTGAATATATTAAAAACTCGGATGCGATCCTTTTTGTCACTTATTATAATCATGCCTTCTCAAAAGCGGATAGAGAGTTTCTTATCCAGCTGGGGAGGGTTAAGGATACCTTCTCCCTTGATAAGATGTTCTTTATTGTCAATGCCATTGACCTTGCGAATAATGAGGAGGAAAAAGATTCGGTTCTCCAGTACGTTGAAGAACAGCTGGTGCAATACGGAATCCGCCGTCCTAATTTGTCTGGCATTTCAAGCCTTCAAGCTCTGGCAGAGAAGCTGGATAGCAGCAAAGAGGAAGTATCCAATATCAGTTCATTTGAAAAAAGCTTTTACTTCTTTATTAATCAGGATCTGCTGAATATTTCCATTTCATCAGCAGAAACAGAGTGGAGGCGCCTATTAGCCCAGCTGAGGTCTTATATTTCTTCCTCACAGGAAAATAAAGAAGTCCGGATCGAAAAGCTCAAACAGCTTGAGAAAGAACATAAGGATATTACTGCGATTATCAGCGGACAAAAACCTGAACTGCTTTCCCAAAGGCTTGAACAGGAAACAGATGAGCTCGTCTATTACATCAAACAGAGGGTATTTCTCCGTTTCTATGACTTTGTTAAGGAGGCCTTCAATCCTTCAGTTCTGAAAGATGACGGAAGGAATTTAAAGAAAATGCTTAAGTTGGCACTGGACGAATTCCTTGCAAGCTTTGGATTTGATTTTGCCCAGGAGCTTCGTGCTACAACATTAAGGCTTGAATCCTATATATCCAAATTGATCGCTCAGCAGCAGGAGACTATTTCGAGAAAAGCCTCCAATGTAAACAGTGATTTGACTTTTAGCACATATGAGCCCTTAAAAATGGAAAGTATTGAATTTGAATCAGCATTTTCCAATGAAGACCCGAACCAATTTAAAAAAGCTTTGTCCTACTTTAAAAATCCAAAAGCATTTTTTGAAAAAAATGAGCGCAAGCAATTAGCTGATGAACTGGAGAAGAACCTGCAGGAACCTGCAGACCGTTATCTGCAGGCTGAAAGCAGCAGGCTGAAATTCCATTACAGCAGCCAGCTGATGACTGAATTCGAGCGGCTGCTCAATTCGCTGATTGAACAGAACAACGAATATTATGAAGGAATTACGGCTGCTTTAAAAGATGATTTCCCAATTGAAGAGCTGAAAGAAATTGAGAGGAACATTGCACAGTACGAATAATAGGTATTGAAAGGTTGCTGCTTTTCTTATGGAAAAATGGCTTTCTGCTGCTGAAGAAAAATATAATATAGACATCCTGTTTGCATGTGAAGCAGGAAGCGGGGCCTGGGGGACAGATGATGCGGAATCAGATTATGATATCCGCTTCATCTTTAAACATAAGGACCTGAAAGCATATCTTTCCCTTGAACGTGCCAAAGAGGTTATTGATTCAGATAGCCCTTATGATGCGCACGGCTGGGATATTTTTAAAGCATTTGACCTTATGCAAAGTATATTCGAATGGGCATACTCACCCATCATCTACAAGGATAGGGATGGCTTTTCAAATAGGCTAAGGAGTATCGCGGAAAAAGAGTTCTCACGGTATAAGTTATTCCAGCATTACACCCAGCTATTTTCCCGCAATCTTGGGGAAGCGGCTAAAAAAGAGGGCTTTACAATTAAGAAACAGAAGCTGCTAATCCAGGCGATAAGAGCCTGCCTCATTTCAAGGAAGCTGCTACAGCAAAGCAAAATTAACGGAGATTTTTTGTATACAGGTCTCTTTTGCTTAAAGGAAGAGGATGAGATTACCCGCTTTTATCAGACTCTGGTTAATGCAAAACAACGCGGGGATCTTATTCAGGAGCATCTAGCTAATCAAATAGCTGATACACTCGAGTCAGAAAGGGAATTCCTCTATACAGCCGGTGAATCAATGCCTATAGGAAAAGGCAAAGTATCCGGACTGAATAAATGGCTTTGGGAACTGCTGAAAGTTTAAAATCATTCTGAGAAGTAAAGGGAGAGCTATGGAGAAAAATTTATTTCATGCATGTGCAACCTGCGTAAACTTCCATCCTGAAAAGCGTAAAGAAGGAATGGTTTATTTTTGCAGCAGACTGGGCTATGAAACGAAACCTGGCTATCAATTTAACTGCTGGACACCAAAGGAACATATAAAACGCCTGATGGAAAAGAGAAAAGGGGAGAACCTTAAATGAAGTATCAGGTAGAAAAGGAATGGGTAGTAACTAAACTGGATGATCCTAATATCCGAATTGCCGACTGCCGCTTTAAACTTGGGTCACCTGAAGAAGGGCGCAGCTTATATAATCTCAGCCATATTCCCAATGCCGTGTATTTTGATTTAGAGAAGGATCTGTCGGGCCCTGTTAGAGAACATGGGGGCAGGCACCCGCTTCCAAATCCCTCTCAATTTAAAGAAGTCCTGGAGAAGGCTGGTATCAGCAGGGATACCACAGTAATTGCCTATGATGGAGGAGAAGGGGCTTTTGCCGCAAGGTTCTGGTGGCTCCTCAGGTATTTGGGACATGATAAAGTTTATGTATTGAACGGCGGATATAAAGAATGGGCTGAAAGCGACTATCCTTTGAATAATAAGATTCAAAGCTTCGGGCCAGCTGACTTTAAAATCGATCTGCGGCCTGACATACTTGCCTCATACGAAGAAGTTAAAGAATATACCGGTAATCAGGATACTGCTGTAATTATTGACTCGAGAGAGGAAAAGAGATACCTGGGACTGGAGGAGCCAATTGATAAAAAAGCCGGCCATATCCCTGGAGCAATCAATAGAGTTTGGCTTGAAGCGTATAAAAATGGCAGGTTTAAAGAAGCAGAGGAACAGGAAAAACGGTTTGCAGACATCGATAAGAATAAACCTGTAGTTGTTTACTGCGGTTCTGGGGTAACAGCAGCACCTAATTTTCTGGCATTAAAGGAAGCTGGCTTCCGTAATGTTAAATTATATGTTGGAAGCTTCAGCGATTGGATCTCTTATGACGGAAATAAAATAGAAACTGTCGAAAAATAGAGGAATCCCTTTAAAAAAAAGGGATTTTTTTACTGTTAAAATTATTATATAATTTAAAAGGTTTAATAGATTTTGAAAATGGAGTGGTTAAATGAATACTTCGGGCTACACGATAACAAAAAAACAAAGAACTGAAACAAAACAAATATTGGTAACGACTGCAATCATTCTAATATTGTCAGCAATTTTTATTCCTATATTTTTACTTTCACCATTTCAGGCACAATTTTTCAGACCTGAAGGGACCTGGGTTTTCGAAGCGCCTAAAGCTGCTTATGTTACATTTAGCATAGCTTTGGCATTGATGGGGATCTTTATCCTAGTGGGGGTTTGGCTGCACAGTGCTGAAAAATTTGGCAGGATTGCGAAATTTATTACAGGAGCCGGTTTTTTGTTTTCACTGGCTACAGTTATCCTCAGTTTTGATTATTACCACTATATTGATAAGAATGGTGTCCATTTTAATACATTATTCAGTTTGAAGGAGAAGCACTATAATTGGCCGGAAATCAAACATGCCAGGCAAACGGTCATAAACAAAATGGGTGTTATGTCTGATGATGAATTAATCTTTACCTTTAAAGATGGAACTACATATGCGTATCCATTAAATAATAATGTCCGAAATGCGCGAATCGCTACTTACTATGAACTGGAAGAACATGGAGTTGAACTAATAAGGGAAACAGAATAGGGCTGTAAAACTTTTCAAGAGAAACGGAGAGTTTCCCATGATATAATAGTTGTTATGATTATAATCGGGAGGCGGAAAAATGAACGAGAAAAAACCTTCACTGCTGCTGGTTGATGGAATGGCTCTGCTGTTCAGGGCATATTTTGCAACAGCGATGTCCGGTCAATTTATGATAAATTCAAAAGGAATACCTACAAATGGAGTTTACGGATTTGTTAAACACTTTTTAACGGCTGTTTCTTCCTTTAGCCCGACTCATGTGGCCGTTTGCTGGGATATGGGAAGCAAAACCTTCCGTACGGAAATGTTTGATGCCTATAAAGCAAACCGTCCTGAAGCTCCAATTGAACTTGTGCCTCAATTCGATTTGGTAAAAGAAGTCGTGGAAGCTTTTGATGTTCCAAATATTGGCCTTGAAGGATATGAAGCTGATGACTGCATTGGCACCATTGCAAGAAAAGCAAGCCAGGAAGCGGAAGTACTGATCCTTACTGGCGACCAGGATATCCTTCAGCTTCTGGATGATAATATTTCTGTCATTTTGCTGCAAAAAGGCTACGGCAATTATCTGGTGCATACGACAGAAACCTTTTATGAAGAAAAGGGAATAACACCGAAGCAGATGATTGATTTGAAAGCCTTCATGGGAGATACAAGTGATAATTATCCCGGAGTAAAAGGAATTGGCGAAAAAACAGCGCTTAAGCTGCTTCAGCAATTTGAGCATATCGAAGGCGTATTAGAAAATCTGGAACAGCTAACAAAAGGACAGCGTGCCAAGATCGAACAGGATCTTGAAATGCTCCACTTGAGCAGGCAGCTGGCCGAAATAAAATGCGACGTTCCTGTTGAATGCCCTCTTGACCTCGCCCAATTCACAATGAACCGTGAAAAGGTCCTCGAGAAATTCACTGAAATTGAATTCCGCGGCCTTCACAGATTCCTTGATATTAAAAAGGAATATGCATAAATAAAGCTCCAGGCTTAGCCTGGAGTTTTTTTATGCATACATCGAAAAAAGCCGCACGTGGCGGCCATCCTAATATTATTTAGTATTTTTCTTCTTCGCTGCATTCTCCAGCTTGCTTTTAGGCTCTTCTGCAAATTCAGCATCCTGTCCGTATCCTTGCGGGTTTACGCCAGGTGCTTTTTTTCCTCTGTTTGTATGTCCGTTTTTACTCATCTGATTCACCTCCTAAGCCAGCAATTCTTCATTTGATAAGCTTATTATTGTTAAAGTCTTCGGGTTTTAATCATGTACAGGCAGGGTACAATTTAGCAACTGATGCGGTGAATTATTTCTTCAGATCCGGTTTATATTACTCCTCAAAATCCAATCTATTTAGCGTGTGAAGGAGGAATAATAAAAGTCTGCATACTTAACACTAATGATGAGGTGAGTTTTTATGAATAAGGGAGTTTATATTGCTCTTTTAAGTATAGGGCTGGCACAGGGCCTGAAAATTCCGATCCACTACGTGAAAAAGGGAGAACTGCGTCCGGATTTATTTTTCCAGACAGGAGGCATGCCAAGTTCCCATTCGGCAGGCGTATCGTCTTTAACCACGTTTATTGCTTTAAAGCGGGGTGTACCAACGGTGGATTTTGCTCTATCACTGGTTTATGGCCTGATCGTAATGTATGATGCACAGGGAATCAGGCGCCAGACAGGTGAGCTTACCTTAAAGGTAAACAGTCTGGGTGAGCTGGTTGATAAAATTCACAAAGATGAAACCGTAAAATTTGAGGAAGAAGGTCCAAAAAAGCTGAAGGAAATGCTTGGCCACCAGCCTGCTGAAGTATTAGGAGGAGCACTCCTGGGTGTATTAACCGGAACACTTGGTTACCTCCTTACTAAAAAGAAAAAATAGCTGCTCACTTGAGCTTACAGCGCCCCTGCTTCATGCCGAAAAAAGGTAGATAAGTGTCGAAAAATCAGTTAAGATTTAAGAATACAGGAGGAGCAGGGGAAGAGGGTAAATACAATGAAGACAGTTGAAGAATATTTGCATTTTTTGCAAAGTAAAGGTTTTCAATTCAGGGAGGACGCAGTTGGCTTCATTTACTTTGGCAAACATTATACCAATGCTTCTGACGAGCTGGCCAATGCAGCAATAGAACTGACATTAAAGGCACAGAAATCATTTGACGGAAGTTTCTACGTTTCTTTGCTGGAGACTTTGGTTTCAAAGAATATAACCAGCAGGCGGGAAGCAATAAAATTTGTAAAAGAAAAAGCAATCATCTAAAAAGGCGTGTCTGTTTCGAGAACACGCCTTTTTTGAATTATGAAGCTGTTTTTTTTCTGAAGGTTAAAAACGTTTTCTTAGCAGGCAGTTCTGCAAAAATCATTCCCGCAAAAATAAGCAGACAGCCGGCCAGGGCACTAAACGAAAGTCTTTCATTCGCCCACATAAATCCTGCAGCTGCTGCAAACACAGGCTCCATAGCGAAAATCAGGGCAACTCTTGTTGGTGTTGTGTACTTCTGAAATGCCGTCTGTGCAAAGAATGCGATAGCGGTAGCAAAAAGTGAAGTCACAATAAGCGCAGTAACCACATTGGCTTTAAATAAAACTTCTGTCTCCAATGCCTGCTGCCAGTCTTCAGTGATCAATGCGAAAATAACTGATAATACTGCCACCGAACTTACTTGGATAACCGTTAATAGCAGGGCAGGGTATTTGCTGCTGTATTTACCTGTAAAGATAATATGGAGAGCAAAACCGACAGCACAGATTAATACATAGGCATCACCAATATTCAACGGGGCATTATCGGTCATGGTTAGAAAATATAGTCCGGCCGTCGCGATTGAAACTCCGATAATGGCATTGAATCCCGGCTTGATTTTTAGCAGCATTAAAGAAAAGACTGGAACCATTACTACACTTAACCCTGTAATAAAGCCCGCTTTTGAAGAAGTTGTGTGCAGCAGGCCGATCGTTTGAAAGGCATAGCCTATAAATAAAAACAAGCCCATAATAACTCCGGATATTAAAAGCTTTCTATCCATCTTCTTTATCTGTTTTCTTTCAAAAATAACAAGCCATCCGCCCAGAATTAAAGCGGCCAGGAAAAAACGGACACCATTAAAAGAGAATGGCTCAAGAAAAGCAATGGCGTTTTGTACTAGCACAAAGGTGGTTCCCCACACAAAGGCAACCAGCAAAAGGCTTACATCTGCAAATATTACTGATCTATTCATGATTTTCCTGACCTTTCACTTTGTTTTTGTGAATGGCAGCTCTTGCTAATTCATCCGCTGCCTTGTTTTCAGAGCTGGGAACCCACTTCATAAAAAATATATCAAATTTTCCTGTAAGCTCCAAAGCTTCTTCAAGCAGTGGGGCAAACTTTTTATTTTTTACAAATTCTTTTTCAACAGCACGGTTAACAAGCTGTGAATCCGTTCGAAACGAAACAGTTTTATATCCCTTATCAATGCATAATTTCAGTGCATGAATAAATGCACGGTATTCTGCTTCGTGATTTTCCATGCAGCCCAATGCGATGGAAAAGCGTTCAACCTGGCCATTATTTTTTATAAATATGCCTGCACCGCTGGGACCCGGGTTTCCCGCACTTGCTCCATCGATATATACTTCAATCAATTGAATTGCCTCCTGATTTTAACACTATAATAGGGTAAACTAAATGTAGTTTATCACAAAAATAGTTGATACTGCAGAAAAAGGATACCTAAACGGCATCCTAATCTTTTACTGGGAAACGTTTAGCAATATAGCCAAACGGGGTATCAAGTACAGCTACTATAAATTTCAGCAAGTAAGTTGTGATGAAAATTTGAATCCATTCTTCCAGGGAAAATACACCGAGGAAGGCAATGCTTGTAAATACAAGGCTATCCAATAGCTGGCTGATCATGGTGCTGCCATTATTCCTGATCCAAAACTGGCCGTCTTTTGGAAATTTCTTTTTTAAATAGGTAAAGATATAAACATCTGTAAATTGGCTGACTAAATAGGCAGCGAGGCTTCCTGCAGCAATTCGCGGCAGAACCGAGAAAAGAGTGCTGAGAGATTCCTGTGCAAAATCCGTTTCATGCGGTTTGAACAGTAATACCATCTGCATGATTAGGGTCATGGACAGAAGAGTAAAGAAACCGAGCCATACAGCTTTTTTCGCTTCTTCTTTTCCGTACTTCTCATTTAAGATATCTGTAACAAGAAAAGCTGTACCATACATAGCGTTGCCTAAAGTGGCGGTCAGCCCGAACATTTCAATTGTTTTTACGACTTGAAGGTTGGCCATGACAGTGGAGAAGCCGATCCACACGAAAAGACCAGTCTTTCCGAACAGGCGGTACATCGCCAATACTAAAATGAAATTAATTATTGCAAAAAGCAATCCAAACCATTCATTAAACATCAAATTCCTCCTAGTTTTGTTAATGCGGGAGTTTTCGAACCGCAGAATATAAAAATGTCATTGACCATTATACCTTGAAATATACTCATTTAGTAATAAACAAAGGAAAGTATAATAAGTTCAACTATTGCAAACAGTTCTAATAATGATAACCAGCTAATAAAGTACAGAAAGGCTGACCTCAATGAAATATAAATTAGAATGGAAATATAAACTTAAAGGAACTGAGGATATTTTGTTTACTTCAGACCTGATCGATGGTGAAACTGCTTTGCAGGCTGGTGAAGATATTGAAAAGTCGGGCAAGGGCAAAGAGGTAATTTATTATGATGAAGCCGGCACTTCCTGGAGCACAAAGGAAATGAAAAAGCTTCTTATGGAAGTTGAAGAGGACCCTCATGATATTACCGTATTTTTTGATGGCGGCTTTAATAAAGATACCGGCCAGGCCGGACTCGGTGCGGTCATTTATTTTAAACAGGGCAAAAAAAAGTATCGTGTGCGGGCAAATGAGCTTTTTGATGAGATGGATAATAATAATGAGGCAGAATATGCAGCAATTTATTACACCCTGAATCTGCTTGAAGAAATGGGCGTTCATCATATGACATGTGAATTTAAGGGGGATTCCCAGGTAGTATTAAAACAGCTTGAAGGTGAATGGCCTTGTTATGAAGAAAATCTGAATCGCTGGCTTGACCGGATAGAAGAAAAGATTAAAAAGCTGGGCATACTGCCAAGATATAAATCCATTCCGCGCAATGAAAATAAAGAAGCGGATAAGCTGGCAAGCCAGGCACTGCAAGGGAAATTTATTAACAGCAAAATGCAGATCATATAATCGCAAATAAGGAAGGCGTGAACCGTTTTGAGCAGAAAGGAAATTATCAATGAAGTGGAGGAGCTGATAACCAGTTACTGCAAAGACTGCTTCCTTCATAAACATCATAAAGATGAAAAAGGGCGCAGATATGCCCATCGATTTTGCATTACAGAGTGCACTGTCGGTGAGAAAATAAAATCGATAGGAAGCAAGCTTTCTTAAAGAGAAACTTCAATCAGTGGGAGGCTTTA
>NZ_BCUY01000040.1 GCF_001591465.1 Cytobacillus firmus NBRC 15306 | reverse complement strand
GCTTCAAGATGATTTTAATAAAATAAGCATCTACATTGGCGAGAATCCTGAACTGGGACATGAAGAGTACAAGGCATGCAAGGTATTAACAGAGGAGTTAAAAAAGCATGGTTTTACCGTGGAAATTGGCACATGCGGATTGCCGACTGCTTTCACGGCAACTTATGACAGCGGTAAAGAAGGGCCTGTAATCGGTTATATGTCTGAGTACGATGCATTGCCTGAAGTTGGGCATGCATGCGGCCATAATCTAATTGGGACCATGGGAATTGCTGCCGGAATAGGTCTGAGTAAAGTGATTCATGAAACGGGAGGGAAAGTCATTGTCTTTGGAACGCCTGCAGAGGAGACAAAGGGCGGCAAGGTGACCATGGCCGAAGCGGGTGTTTTTGACGCTTTGGATGCTGCGATTATGGTTCATCCCCTCGACAATTATGTGAAGAGCGGTACATCTTTGGCGATGGATGCTATTCAATTTGAGTTTTTTGGAAAGTCAGCACATGCTGCTGCCAGTCCGCATTTGGGAATTAATGCACTGGATGCTGTTCTGCAGACGTTCAACAGCATAAATGCGCTGCGCCAGCATATCAAACCTGATGCCCGGATTCATGGAATTATCACGGAAGGGGGCAAAGCGGCAAACGTTGTTCCGGATTATGCTGTTGCCCAATTTTATGTTCGTGCGGCGAAACGTGAATATGTAAATGAATTAGTGGAAAAGGTCAAGAAATGCGCGGAAGGTGCAGCTCTGCAGACTGGCGCTGACATGAAGTGGTCGTTTTATGAATTTTCTTATGATGATATGATTACGAACAGCCCTTTATCAGAAGCATTCAATAAAGAACTGATTTCTCTGGGCATTAATGAGGAGGAAATTCTGGAACAGAAGGACGGTTCAGGGTCTCTTGACATGGGAAATGTCAGTCAGGCAGCCCCTTCCATTCATCCTTATATTAAAATCTGCAATGAAGCATATGCCTGCCATACACATGAATTCCGTGAAGCTGCCATGAGTGATCAGGCCAGAGAAGCCATGATCCTCGGAGCCAAAGCAATGGCACTCACAGGGTATGAGGTTTTAACAAACAAGGAGCTTCTCCAAAAGATTAAAGCAGAATTTGAGTCAAGCAGGGCATTTGCTTAAATGCCAAAATAAGGCCATGATCCGTAATTGGATCATGGCCTTTCTATTAGGATAAGTTTTCCCATTCTGAATACAATCCGGTTCCATTGCAGCCCTGGCAGTCAAATTGGTTAGCATGATAAGCGAATTCATTCCCTGGATAGAGTGAAAAACCCCTGCCGTAACAGTCAGGACACTTGTTTTCTTCCTTCATGCGATTAACATGATTTTGATATCTCATTTCGCGCCATTCATTAAAGGCATTCAATAATCCCATCTTTCTCACCTCAGCCAATTTTTCCTTATTTTGAATAAATTGGGCAGATTTTATACACCTCTACACAATAATATATGCATAAAATGGGACTAGTGTGAAAAAAGCTTGTCTTATTTTTATTTATATTTCCACTTTTCGCTGAGAGCTTCGATAAAAATGCTGACATTCTTTTTGTCCTGCATAATGGGGGAAAGCACATAGGAAAGAGTGCGTTTGAATACGTGATTTTTTACCTTGATAATAGACAGGTTGTTTTGTTTTACGTCCCTTGCCACTACGCTTCCGGAAAGAATGCTCATTCCCAGCCCGTTAATGAGTGTTTCTTTTATCCCCTGGTTGCTGCTGATCGTCAGGAGTGATTTCACCTTAAGGCCGTTTGATCTGACCACATGGTTAAAATACTCCCTGGTTCCTGACCCGTTCTCCCTCATAATCCATGCCTGATCCTGCAGGTCAGCAATGGTAGCTTCTTCTTTTTGTGCCAGGGGATGCTGGTTGGAGGTTACAATAAATAATTCATCCTCTAAAAACGGTGTAACAATAAGCTCCTTTTCATTTGTCTGGCCCTCAATTAAGCCGATATCGACATGATGGGAGCGGGTGGACTGAACAACTTCCTCCGTGTTGGCAATCGTCACCTGGAGATTCAGTTCAGGATATTCATGCTGCAGGTCTAGCAGAAGGGGAGGGAGGATGTATTCCCCTATAGTAAAACTGGCCGCAATTTTCAGATCCCCTTTAATGGTATGCTGCTGATCTAAGATTTCCTGCCTGGTTTGCTCGTAAATGGTAATCATCTGCTTAGCCCTGTCATATAATATTTCACCGCTGGGCGTAATTTTCAAGTATTTTGGAGAACGCTGAAATAGTTTAGTCTGAAATTCCTTCTCCAGATTTTTGATATGGAGGCTGACACTGGGCTGAGACATGAGCAGGAGATCGGCCGTTTTTGTAAAATTTTTCACTTCAGCCAAGGTGACGAATGTTTTTAACGCATCATAATGCAAAGAGATCACCCTTTTTATAATTAATAATATTAATAGTTATGATAATTAATATTTATTTTACTAATGCTAAATCATTAGGTAAAGTATTAGATATATATTTTTTATTTATAAACCCGACTTTTTTTATAGGAAAAGAAGAAATTTAAAGAAATAAGAAAAAACCAGTCTTATTCAGCTGGTTTGCGAGGTGGATCATGTTGCAACTTCAGGTAATGAACAGTCCGTTTAACCAGGAGCAGACAGAGCTCCTTAATCGTCTACTCCCAACTTTGACAGAGACTCAATCCCTCTGGCTGAGCGGGTATCTTGCCGCTGTACAGTCCTCATCATTGCAGGCTGCACCGGCAGTAGAGGAACGTCCAGCACCGGCAGCGGTGCCTTCCATTCCGAAAGAAGTGACCATTTTATTTGGATCACAGACAGGGAATGCGCAAAATCTGGCAAAAAAAGCCGGGAAAACGCTTGAGGAAAAAGGTTTTCAAGTAACGGTCTCAAGCATGAGCGACTTTAAGCCTAATAATCTTAAAAAGGTTAAAAACCTGTTAATTGTCGTCAGTACGCATGGTGAGGGAGATCCTCCTGATAACGCGCTGACATTCCATGAATTCATTCATGGAAAAAGAGCGCCGAAACTGGAAGACTTCAGGTTCTCCGTTCTGGCACTTGGCGACAGCTCCTATGAATTCTTCTGTCAGACTGGGAAGGATTTTGATAAGCGATTGGAAGAGCTTGGCGGAACTAGAATTGCACCAAGAATAGACTGCGATCTTGATTTCGACGAACCTGCAGCCGAATGGGTGGAAGCTGTATTATCCGGTTTGAGCGAAGGGGAAAGCAGCAGTCAGTCTCCTTCAGCAGCGTCAGTATCAGCGGCAGCACCAGCCGAATCAGTTTATTCCCGTTCCAACCCATTCAGGGCAGAAGTACTTGAGAATATTAATCTCAATGGCCGCGGTTCCAATAAAGAAACACGCCATCTTGAGATATCTCTGGAAGGTTCAGGACTGACGTATCAGCCTGGTGACAGCCTCGGGGTATATCCGGAAAACGATCCTGAATTGGTTGACTTATTACTAACTGAAATGAACTGGGATCCTGAGGAAACAGTCAGAGTGAAAGATGAAACAGTATCATTAAAAGAAGCGCTTACGGCACACTTTGAGATTACTGTCCTGACGAAGCTGCTTGTGGAAAAGGCTGCAAAGTTCTCCGGAAATGATGAACTCCACCAGCTTGTCTCAAACAGCACTCAGCTGAAAGCATATATTGATGGGCGAGATTTAATTGATTTAGTACGTGATTTTAAGCCATGGAACAGCACGGCACAGGAGTTTATCTCTATTTTGAGAAAAATGCCTGCCCGCCTATACTCCATCTCAAGCAGCTTTGAAGCGAATCCGGATGAAGTTCATTTAACAATCGGTGCTGTCCGCTATGATGCCCATGGCCGTGAACGGAAAGGAGTCTGCTCGATTCTTTGTGCAGAACGCCTCCAGCCTGGTGATACACTGCCAGTGTTTATTCAGCATAATGAAAACTTCAAACTGCCTGAAAATCCGGACACACCTATAATCATGGTCGGTCCGGGAACCGGAATTGCACCGTTCCGATCATTTATGCAGGAGCGTGAAGAAAGCGGCGCGGAAGGAAAGTCCTGGTTGTTCTTCGGCGATCAGCATTTCGTGACGGATTTCCTTTATCAGACTGAATGGCATAAGTGGCTTAAGGATGGAGTATTATCGAAGATGGACGTCGCTTTTTCCCGTGACGGTGATGAGAAGGTTTATGTTCAGCACAGAATGCAGGAAAACAGCAGGGAGCTATTCCAGTGGCTTGAGGAAGGTGCAGCTGTATACATCTGCGGCGATGAGAAAAACATGGCGCATGATGTCCATAACACACTTATAGATATTATTGAAAAAGAAGGCGGAATGAGCCGTGAACAGGCTGCAGAATATCTGGCTGATATGCAGAAAAATAAACGCTACCAGCGCGATGTATATTGATTTAGAAGGAAGGAGTTTTACAGCATGGTAAACCCAAACTTAAAAGCACCGGATGGCCCTCCGAGTGATGTTGAGGGAATTAAGGATCGAAGCAACTATTTGCGCGGAACGCTGGCGGAAGTTATGCAGGACAGGATCAGCGCCGGAATTCCCGATGATGATAATAGATTAATGAAGCACCATGGGAGCTATCTGCAGGATGACAGGGATCTGCGGAATGAACGCCAGAAGCAGAAGCTTGAACCAGCTTATCAGTTTATGCTCCGTCTGCGTCTTCCCGGAGGCGTCGCAACCCCCGAGCAATGGCTTGTGGTGGATGACCTGGCTGAGAAGTATGGCAACGGCACACTGAAATTAACAACACGCCAGACCTTCCAGATGCATGGAATTCTGAAATGGAATATGAAAAAGACAATTCAGGCAATCCATTCGACGATGCTTGATACGATAGCGGCATGCGGCGATGTGAACCGTAATGTAATGTGTATCTCAAATCCCGATCAATCGGAAATTCATTCAGAAGTGTATGAGCTGGCAAAGATGCTAAGTGACGATCTCCTGCCGCGCACACGTGCCTATCATGAAATCTGGCTGGATGAAGAAAAAGTAGCCGGCTCTCCTGATGTGGATGAAGAAATTGAGCCGATGTATGGCCCGCTTTATTTGCCGCGGAAATTTAAGATAGGGATTGCTGTGCCGCCTTCAAATGATATTGATGTCTTTTCACAGGATCTCGGCTTTATTGCCATCGTTGAAGATGGCAAGCTGACAGGCTTTAACGTGGCTATCGGCGGCGGAATGGGATTCTCTCACGGAGATAAGGCAACCTATCCGCAGCTTTCAAAGGTTATTGGCTTTGTGACGCCGGATATGATCTACGATGTGGCTGAGAAGGTTATTACGATTCAGCGCGATTATGGAAACCGATCTGTCCGAAAAAATGCTCGTTTTAAATATACAGTTGACCGCCTTGGGCTTGAGAATGTAATTGAAGAGCTGCAAAACCGCTTAGGCTGGAAACTGGAGGAAGCACGCGGCTTCAAGTTTGATTCTAATGGTGACCGCTATGGATGGGTAAAGGGCATCCGCGGAAAATGGCATTTTACCATGTTCATAGAAGGCGGCCGTGTGGCTGACTATGAAGATTATAAGCTGAAAACAGCACTGCGGGAGATTGCCAAAGTTCATAAAGGTGATTTCAGGCTGACAGCCAATCAGAATCTGATTATCGGCAGTGTAGCTGATGAGGATAAGGCAGAGATTGAGTCACTGATTGAAAAATATGGTCTAACAGACGGAAGCCGCTACAGCGCACTGCGCCGCGGATCCATGGCCTGTGTGGCCCTGCCGACATGCGGATTGGCGATGGCTGAGGCTGAACGCTATCTGCCTGGATTGATAGATAAAATTGATGAAATCGCCGATGAGGCAGGCTTGCGTAATGAGGAAATTACGATCCGCATGACCGGCTGCCCGAACGGCTGCGCACGACACGCACTTGGCGAAATCGGCTTTATCGGCAAGGCGGTCGGCAAATACAATATGTATCTCGGGGCAGCCTTTGACGGAAGCCGCCTCAGCAAAATGTACCGCGAAAACATTGGAGAAGAAGAAATCCTGAACGAGCTGCGCGTCATCCTGCCGCGCTACGCCCGGGAACGTCAGGACGGCGAGCATTTTGGCGATTTCGTGATCCGTGCCGGGATTATTGAAGCAACAACGGACGGGACTAATTTTCATGATTGAGGTGGAGGAAAGATGGGGCTGGTGCCCTGTCTTTTTTCCGCTCAAGTTTCGATAAACGGAAGATAAACGAAAATAAAAAGAGCTTATACGAAAGTAAATTCATCCATAAGAAAGAAAAAGGTCCTTATCAGAAAATAAATGTACGTATCCGAAAATAAATCCATCATAATGAATAAAAAGAAGGGATTTTTCTCAATAAGTACAAATTTAAACAAGATTAATATAGATTGGAGTGAAAAAATGATTGTAAAACAGCGTGAAATTCCTCTTGTGATTCTCAAATTAGAAGCTCTTCTTCGCAGGCTGCCTCCTCACCATCCAAAAATACCCTTAATTAAAGAAGAAATCAGTAAACGGAAAGCTGGATTCAAAGGTGAGACTTCTCTTGATTTTCCTTTGGGATTTTTAAACGATAAGCTTTACTATATTCTGCACGATCTTCGTTTGCCTGATGAGAACCGGTATTTTCAAATAGATACATTAATATTGTCCCTAAAGTTCGCTTTAATTTTAGAAGTGAAAAATATATCTGGAATTCTCCATTTTGATACAATTTATAATCAGCTATTTCGCAATAAGGATGGGGAAGAAAGTGTTTTTCCGTGTCCCATTGTTCAAGTGAATCGTCAGGAAAACCAACTAAAGAAATGGTTTGCTGATAATGATTTCGGACAGTTACCTATTTTTTCAAAAGTTGTAATCACTAATCCTCATACTGGAATTAAATCTATACCCCCTAATGTAAACCTCAATCAAAAAGTCATCCATAAAGAAGTACTGCCATCAAAAATAATACAAATTGAAACAAATATCTCTGAAAATCAAATCTCTGAAAAACAACTGAAGAAATCAATCCGACTCTTAAAGAGGGCAAGTGTAAAATCAGGATCATCTATTTTAGATAGATTTCAAATCAATAAGGAAGATCTCGCAACTGGTGTATTTTGTCCTAACTGAAACTTTTTGCCTATGATAAGGGTAAAGCGGACTTGGCATTGTAAAGAATGCAGGAGAAATTGTAAAGAGGCCCACATTAATGCCATTAAATATTATAGTTTGATATTTGGAACCATGATAACAAACAGGGAACTTAGGAGTTTTCTTCAAATAGAATCTATTACTGTTGCTACACGAATACTCAACTCTATGGAACTTCCCCACACCGGAGGATATAAGAACAGAAAATATGAATTAATGTCAATTGATGATAAGAATAAAGGTATTTAAAATCAAATGTCGAAACATTTAGATATCTAACCTACCAAAGGAGGATTTATCATGCCAAACGAGGAAATGCTTTTGATTCCAGGGCCGACACCTGTTGTGGATTCGATTTATGAGGCGATGTCACAGGAGACAAGGGGGCATACTGATCCAAGGTTTGCTGCTATTTATAAAAATGCGATTGAGAAGACCAGGGAGATGCTGAAGACGGATGGGGAAGTGTTTGTAATCTCTGGCTCCGGGACGATAGCAATGGAAATGGCTCTGGTTAACACGGTTGCAGCTGGAGAAAGGCTTTTGATTATAAGTCAGGGCTTCTTCGGTGATCGTTTTCAGCACTTAGCCAAGGCGTTCGGAATACATGCAGATATCATTCAGTCCGAATGGGGAAAACAGGTGGATCCCGCAGCTGTTGAGGAAAAACTTGCGTCCCATTCCTATAAAGCTGTGACGATTACCCATGCTGATACTTCTACTGGTGTTGCGGCTGACCTGGATTCCCTGGTGCCTATCATTAAAAAGCATGGTGCACTTGTCATTCTGGATGGAGTCTGTGCTACGGCGGCGATGGAAGAGGATATGAGCAAGTCATATGGCGAAGGGAAAATTGATGTCGTTTTAACAGGCTCACAGAAAGCGATCGGTGTACCCCCAGGACTGGCAATTGTAGCTTTTAACCAGACAGCGCTTGCTGCCCGCGAACAAATGGAAGGGGTCCCTGCCTACTATTGCGATATCTATAATTGGATTCCAATTATGCATGACCCCCAAAAGTACTTTGCAACGCCGCCTGTTAATTTGATTTATGCCTATGATGAGGGCATGAAACTGGTCTTGGCTGAAGGAATGGACAATCGCTACAAGCGCCATGAAGCATATGGTAAAGCTGTCAGGGCTGCACTTGCTGAATATGGAATGAAGGCAATTGCCGATGAAAATGCCGCAGCAGCAACTCTCAGCTGTATCCTTTACCCTGAAGGAATGGAAGATGCTGAATTCCGTGCATCTCTTGCGAAAAAAGGTGTCATTGTTGCCGGAGCCCTGGCTCATCTGGCAGGAAAAGCGTTCCGAATCGGCCATATGGGGAATACGACTGAAGACATGCTTGAAAAAGCCATTGTGCTGATCGGTGAAACAATGAACGAAGTGGGCTTTGAAGCAGATGTCCAAAAAGCAGTTGATAGGTTTAGAGAACTTGCATTGCCTGTTACTTAATAAGGAGGGAAAAGATGTCTGATTTGACTTTGCGGGCGGCTGAGACAGAACTCGGAGAATTTAGACTAGTAGGGATCCGCGTCTTATGCCCGCTGGATCAGTATCCAGCTGAAATTCCTAAGGCTATTAAACTATTATCTGGCCGCCTTACAGAAATAAAGGGTGCTGTAAAACCAGATCGGCTTGTTGGTGCCTTTAAAGTGGAGGAAGACTCTCCTGAAGAAGACGGATATTGGATTGGCATTGAGGTGGAGGAATTTATCAGTGTTCCTGATGGTATGTTCTCATTAGAAATACCTCCGCAAAAATATGCCTCTATCCGGCACAAAGGACCTAATGATGAGATTGGAAATACCTATAGGGAATTGCACAGCTGGATTGAAGAAAAGGGATTAAGGCGGTTGAAAAATAAGTGGCACATAGAAATCCATCATAGCTGGGAGAGTATTGAGGATTTAGATATAGAGCTGCTGGATACGATAGCATAATGTTAAAAGACTGCCATTCCGGCAGTCTTTTTCCTGAACATTACAGGATTGGAGAATGCAAGTATGGTCGATTACCGTATTAAGCGTGTGAAGGGCTACGATGAAAAAATAGGAGAACTTGTGTCAATGCTTGAACATGCCAGAGAAGTAACGCTGGAAGATATATCAGGCTTAACACATGCTGAATTGGATTTTCTTCCTGATCCGGGCAGCAATTCAATTGGCTCACTTTTGAAGCATATAGGATTTATTGAATATGTTCACCAAGTCATTACTTTCGAAAATAGAGATCTTAATGATGAAGAGCATTTAAGATGGGCCTCGGCGTATGAACTAGGCGAGAAGGCAAGGAAGGAAATTAAAGATCATCCTCTTGAATATTATTTGAAGGAACTGTCTGCAATAAGAGGAAAAACGTTAAAACATTTATCATCCAAAAAAGATTGCTGGCTATACGAAGAAGGAAAGTGGAGCAATGGAGTCCCTTTCAACAATTATTGGTTCTGGTATCACGTTATGGAGGATGAAATCAGCCATCGCGGGCAAATCCGAGTGATAAAAAGACAGCTGGCAACTCAGAAGTGATAAACTGACTGTCTGGTTTTTCCAAAAATATGAAACTAAAGTTCCTTTTGTTCGTATATAAGGTAAAACAATTAAAGGCGGTTAAACGTTTTGGGCCCTTTCAACAAGCGGAATGGCATACGGTCTGTCGCTGGGACTAGTTTTTGGAATGCTATTTGAAAATTGGGCATTGGGTATTGCCGTGGGAGTCGCCTTTGGGGCATCCTTTGGATCCTCAGAAAAGAAGTAAAGGAGGATCTGCCTTGATTAAAAATAAAAAGCTCTTTCTGACTTCAATTGTGTTAATCGTTATTTCCATGGCATTAAACTTTCCTTTTCCACATGAAAATCGACTAGGTAATGCAGGGGTTATGATTTTAAATATTCCAATTAATTCAGCGGATGGATTTCATTATACAGGGATTTTTATTCTCCTTTTACTTCTGCTGGGTATGGTCTTGCTTCATCGTTCACTCGAAAAATATCATTTGCGATCATTTTTTGCCTTTATCATCATCGTTTCCCTTCTTCCTCCTTCTCTGGCAGAGGCTTATCAAAAAACGCTGGCAAATGGCATCAATGCCGTTTCCTATATAAAAGATGAAAGTCAATGTAAGTTTGTAATGATTGGTGAAGATACTTTGCAGGGAACTTGTGAGCTGCCATTTGAAAATTACAGCAATGATGAAGTGTCTTTTACTATCGGCTTTTATGACACATATTTATTTGAAGAGGATGTAAAGATGCTTTCACTGATGAACAGCGGTAAACCTAGTAACGTTAAATTGCTCCCAAACGAAGCTAAGGTTGTCCGGATTGAGAAAGAGATCGATGTGTCAAAAATCAAAAACCACGTTGAAAATGGAGAGGCCGCTTATGTAAGCATCATTATTAAGTCAGGTGATAAAAACAGGAAATTATAAGAAGGTGCTGAAGAAATGAACATAAGATTAAAACCCGTCACAAGAGACAACTGGGAAGAAGCCATTAAGATGAAGGTAAAAGAATCGCAGCGTGACTTCGTTCCTTCAGCGGCTGTTTCACTTGCAAAGGTATATATTAAACAAGATGGGGATGCAATAGAGTATATCCCATTTTCTATATATGACAATGAACAAATGGTCGGTTTTATCATGCATGCCTATGAACCGGACACGGCTAACATGTATTGGATTAACGGTTTTTTTATTGACAAAAATTATCAGGGCAGGGGATATGGACGGCCAGCATTAGCCGAGATGATCGGCTGGATAAAAACTAAATTTCCGCAATGCGAGGAAATCCGCTTGACTGTTCATAAAGATAATCATCACGCAAGGAATCTGTATAAAAACTTCGGATTTTCCCCGACTGGAGAGATTTGGGGAGAGGAAGAAGTTTACTATTTTTCTGTAAAAGGAGATATTTATGATTAATGAAACACTAAAAATAAATAAGCAAAGCTGGGATGAAGCGGCTGAAAGGTTTTATGGGCGCAATCCGCTGCCTGAATATGGACCGCTGGCACCAACTGAAGATGATCTTCAATTGTTCGGAGATGTGCGCAGCTTAAAGATGCTGGAGATTGGGTGCGGAAGCGGGCATTCCCTAAAATATTTGGACCAGCGCGGAGCGGGTGAATTATGGGGATTGGATCTGTCTTCCAGGCAAATCGAATCCGCAAAGGAACTTCTGGTAAATTCATCTTCACGAGTAAAGTTGTTTGAATCCCCGATGGAACAAAATCCGGGAATCCCTGCTGATTACTTCGATTTCGTTTTTTCCATTTATGCGATTGGCTGGACCACGAATTTAGACTGTACGCTTAAAAACATTCATCATTACCTTAAATCAGGCGGGGTGTTTATATTCAGCTGGGAACATCCGATGTATAACCGGATTAAGGCTGAAAATGGAGCATTAATTATGGATAAATCCTATCATGAGGAAGGCTCCTATCAGCATATAGCCTGGAACCAGCCTGCCATTATGCAGCAATATAAACTAAGTACATATATCAATTTATTAATAGAAAACGGGTTTGCGATTGAAAGGGTAATTGAAGATGCCAGCCTTACTGAAGAAGATGTTCAGCGGCATGCCAATCGATGGTATTCCTATGAAAAGGCAAGAGCTGTACCCGCTGCTTTTATTATTAAATGCAGAAAGCTGTACCCAATGGAGATGAAAAAATGAACGAAGAAATCATGATTGATTGCGGTGAAGTAATCCTCAGGGAATACCGGATGGAGGATGTCCAAGCACTCCATGAAATTACTTCCCAGCCGGAAGTTTATGAGTTTATTCAAGGTGCACAGGCTACGCTGGAGCAGCGGGTGAACTGGATGAAGAATTATGAAATTCCGGCGAATAAAAAATTCAAGTCCTCGATGCCAGAACTGAAAAATGCAGGATTTTTGAATTTGGGAATTATTCTAAAGGAAACTGGTGAGTTTATAGGCTTTTGCAATACAGGAATAAAGGATGAATTGCCTGAACCGAACAGGGAAATTGGCTATGCCATATCAAAGCACTGGCGGAATAAAGGCTATTCCACCCTTGCTGCAAAAGGGCTAATAGGTTTTCTTTTTGAAAAAACGGCTCTTGAAACACTAAATGCTGTTGCATTAACCAGCAACGCCAGTTCCAATAAAGTTCTGCAAAAATGCGGTTTCAAGCTTGCTGGCGAAATAAAGATTGATGGAGATCAGTTTTCCCATTACATCATGAGAAAAAAGGATTGGGTATAAATAATTTCAAAGACACCCGCCATTCAATAGGGGGGTGTCCCGTTATTTTGGTTAAAGATCAGATTTAGGATTTGTATTAAATGTCCCGTTTTTATTTTCCTGTTCATGTCCGCGCACCTGGTCTCCGCCATTTCCCTTTTCGTGCACCTTTTTGCCGCCTAGCTTTACATTTGGATATTCTTGTTCCCGCATGGTCTTCACCTCCATGTTAATTAAATTATCCATAAAGGATAAAAATATATAAATTTTGGGGTTTTTATATGGAAATAACACTAATCAGACATGGCAGGTCAGCACAAATTGAAAATCACCGCATGAACAGCAAGGAATACAAAAAATGGGTTGAAGCGTATAACCATTTAGGGATAGTTGAGGGTGAGAGCTGCTCTAAGGATGCAATCGAAAAAGGGGCAACATCATCAATTTTACTCACAAGTGATTTAAGAAGGGCGATCGAGTCGGCAAGAACCCTTAACCCTTCAGCAAAGATACAATCAGATCCGTTATTCAGGGAAATGGAATTGCCGATGCCTGACATTAATTTTCCAGGAGTGAGATTAAGGCCAAATACATGGGCTGTATTATTAAGATTACTTTGGATCTGCGGCTATTCACAGGGGTGTGAATCATACAGTGAGGCAAAGTACCGGGCAAAACGGGCATCATTAAAGTTAACTTCTTTTGCGAAAGAACATCAGCATGCCGTTCTCATAGGGCACGGATTTTTCAACCTCTATATTGCAAAAGAACTTCAAAAATCCGGATGGACCGGGAAGAGAAGAACAGGTTCAAAGCATTGGAATGCAGTCACTTACACGATTTAACGGGGGCGTTGGATAATGGTAAAACCGAATTTATCATCGAGATTCAAGACTTTTGGACAATATGAATGCCGCGGTTCCAGTAATCTGTATGAATTTTTATCTAATAAAATTGCGGAGGATGAGGAATTGCTGGGTTTGGCATCTGAGGCGAAAGACGGCCAGCCTGTGCCGAATTTGTTTTTTGGGGCCATTCATTATCTGCTGCTAAAAGGGAAAGAACATGAGCTTAAGGAATTTTATCCAAGCTTAGTGGAAAATCCAGGAAATCCGCAGGAGTCATTTGAGAGTTTTAAAGATTTCTGCAGGCTGAATTCACAAGAAATTAAAGAGATAGTCAAATCAAAAATAGTTCAGACGAATGAAGTAAGGCGATGTGCTTACTTATTTCCGGTATTTGCTTATATTTTCCAGAAAATTGAAAAGCCGCTGGCCATGATTGAGATAGGGACAAGCGCCGGTCTGCAGCTTCTTTGGGACAAGTACAGCTACTCATATGGAACAGGAGAAACATACGGGAATCGAAACGCGAACGTTCATTTAACCTCTGAAATCAAGGGAGGCCATGTCCCGATTTTTCCTGAAGAAATGCCGCCGGTTGCTTCAAGAATGGGGGTTGATCTGTATATAAATGACCTGAAAAATCGGGAAGATTTTCTGTGGCTGAATTCACTTATCTGGCCTGAACATGAGGAGAGAAGAACCCTGTTCGAAAAAGCTGCCCAAAGTGTGAAAGAAAATCCAATCTGCCTGATAGAAGGAGATGGTGTTGAGCTTTTGCCGGGGCTGATAAAAGATATACCTGAAGAACATTCAATCTGTGTATTCCACACACATGTGGCCAATCAAATGCCAGCAGAAGTAAAAAAAGATCTGCTTGCAAAAATAAAAGCAAGCGGACGCATGAGGGATATCTTTCATATTTATAATAATATCCAGGACCGGAATCTTCATCTTGATTATTATCTGGGTTCTAAAGAATTCAAGAAACCAGTCGGCCAAACAGAAGGGCATGGAAAGTGGTTTACATGGGAATTGAATTAGACTCCATTAATCTTTCGCTCTCCGAAAATTTTGAAACTTGACATCATCTGTTATACTTATCTAGGTAAGTATATATTGTTTTAACCTATTAACAGATATATCTTGCAAATATTAAGTGATAGGTGGAAATACAAATGAGTCAAAAACCGTACAGAGTATTACTTTACTACATGTATGTTCCGATTGAGGACCCTGAAGAGTTCGCAAGGGAGCATAAAGCATTCTGCAATGAGCTGGGCCTTAAAGGGCGTATTCTTGTTGCGAATGAAGGAATTAATGGAACTGTATCCGGACCAGTGGAACAGACCGACCGCTATATGGAAGCGATGAAGCAGGATCCGCGCTTTGCGGAGATGGTTTTCAAAATAGATGAAGCAGATGGACATGCATTCCCTAAAATGAAGGTTCGTGCACGTTCCGAGCTTGTAACGCTTCGCCTTGAAGACGATGTGAACCCCAACGAGCTCACAGGCAAATACCTCGAGCCAAAAGAGTTCTTCGAAAGACTTCAGGATGAAGACACGATTGTGCTGGATGCACGAAATGATTATGAGTATGATCTTGGACACTTCAGAGGGGCGATCAGGCCGGATATTGAAAATTTCCGCGACCTGCCAAACTGGGTCCGTGAAAATAAAGAATTGCTTGGCGATAAAAAAATCATTACGTATTGCACAGGCGGCATCCGCTGTGAAAAGTTCTCAGGCTGGCTTGTAAAAGAAGGCTTTGAAGATGTAGCCCAGCTTCACGGAGGAATTGTCACATATGGAAAAGACCCTGAGGTACAGGGTCAGCTCTGGGATGGCCAGCTTTATGTTTTCGATGATCGCATTGGCGTTCCGGTTAACCAGAAGGAGCATGTAATCGTAGGAAAGGACTACTTTACTGGCGAACCTTGTGAGCGTTACGTCAACTGTGCAAATCCTGCATGCAATAAAAAAATCCTTTGCTCTGAAGAAAACGAGCATAAATATATGCGCAGCTGTTCTGATGAATGCCGCACGCATCCTCGGAACCGTTATATTGCTGAGCACGGCCTTTCAGAGGCAGAAGTGGAAGAAAGATTAGAGAAAGTTAAAGCATAAGGTGGTTAGAGCAGATTTTCCTTTATGGAAACTGCTCTTTTTTTATAGGAAACTTCATCTAAGCTGATATAATATTCTTAATAGTTTTTATGAGGTGGGTGGGATATGGAAAATTTACTGTTATTTCTGTTTATGTCGTTTCTGCTCGTCATTTTGCCGGGACCTGATACTGGAATCCTGATTCAAAACACGATTTCAAGCGGGAAAAAAAGCGGCATTCAAACGATGTTCGGATCTGTCGCCGGGCTGCTGGTCCACACAATGGCTGTTGTATTGGGTTTATCGGCATTAATTGTAAAGTCTGCTTACATTTTTTCTTTTATTAAGTATGCAGGTGCGATATATCTTATTTATTTGGGCATCGTTTCGTTAAAGTCTTTATCGAATAAACAGGTACTGGCTGATAAGGAGAGAAAGCATAAGAAAAACAAATCGCATTTTTTACAAGGGTTTTTCACTTGTGTATCCAACCCAAAAGTAGCTGTGTTTTTTCTAACGTTTTTTCCTCAATTTTTAAGTCCTGATGGGAATCACTTTGCGCAATTTCTTGCCATGGGCTTAATTTATAGTCTAATAACTATCATTTGGTTCTTTTTCTATGTATACCTGATTGACATCTTCAGGGCCTGGCTGAAAAAACCTGCTGTTAATAATGCAATTCATGGAGTTTCTGGTGTGGTTTTAATGGGCTTTGGCATTAAATTGGCACTTGAGAAACAGCCTTAAGAAATGGACTGCACAACCTCTAGATAGGTTGAAGCAGTTTTTTTATGGTTAAAAGGCGGAAATATACTCTTTTAATGTTACCAAAGCATGAATAATAAAAGTCATCTAAGAGACATTAACAAATAAAAAGGATTTTGCTATGATTGGACTCCTGGTAGCCACCATTCTTTTTAATTTAATTGCTTTTAAAACAAACAAGCGTTTGAGTAAAAATCAAATTTTACATATATGGACATTCACAATATCTGCTCAGCTGATATTTGATGTTATTGTTGAGTTTAAATATTGGGGATATTGGTACTTTGACAGAGAGCCGAATTGGTCAGGTTTGATGGCGCACATTGTGCTGGTTCCTCCGGTAAATATGATGTTTCTGAATTGGTATCCATTCAAAGGAGATCTTATTAAACGATTTTCTTATTTCTTTTTTTGGGTGGTGGCCATTTTGCTGTATGAAATCATCGCCTTATTGCCTGATCCCTGGGGGTATTTTCACTATGGCTGGTGGAGATTGTGGCATACGGCAATACTTGACCCATTTCTCCTTCTATTAATGGTGATATATTATAAATGGATTATCATGCTGGAAGAGGAACTTAAATAATTGATGATTCAAAAGGGGGACATGCTCCCCCTTTTTGTGTTGCAAAAATGAATTCAGGCAGATGACTATGATACAATTTTGGTATAGATTTTCCCGGAAGGAGAACATTTGTGGATATTAAATTGACTCACAAAATGATAAAAGAATTGTGTGGAACTGTCTCCTTCAAAAGAGGGGACGCCTTTTTCAGGAATAATAAAGTAACGATAAATAAATACAATGGTGATATTTGTGAGGCAACAGTATCTGCTGGTGAAGCTTTTTATGTTGAAGTAGAGAAGACTCCAGGTAATGGCTTCAAAACAACATGCAGCTGTCCCAAGCTTGCATCATTTGATAAAGAATGCCAGCATGCCGCGGCTGTGCTGCTGGAAATTTATGATATGCAGCAAAATAGATCGCCACAGCTTTCCGCAGGAAGCCTTGAAGCTTCTCCGGAAAACGCCTTAACTGATAGCCTCATGACACTTTTCAGTGAACAGCCGGGAAGGTCAAGCGGGCACCAGCTTCATTTTGAAAACAGGCAAGTACTAAAGCCTGAGTTTATTTGTGTGCCTGTTCATTTAGGGAAAGGTCATTATTTGTTAGCCATTAAATGTTCCATCGGCCCAATTGCTGTACTGGATATCCGGCAATTTCTCCACTCGGTAAAAGAGGGGAAACCAAGCCTATTATCACTATCTTTTTCCTATGATCCCGCCCTGCATTGTTTCCCGCCTGAAGCGGATGCCATCCTTCAGCAGATGATACAGGTAATACACGATGAATCCATTTATATCAATGCTTTAATGGATGATTTCGATTATACAGCGAGCAAGCATATGCTCTTAATCCCTCCATCATCTTGGGAACGGCTGAAGCCTGTTTTGGCGCTCGCAGAAAAAGTAAAGCTTGAAATAACAGGAAAAACATTTGATCGAATGGCTTTTTCAGAGGATCGGCTGCCATTGCGATTTGAACTGGCCGAAACAAAAGATAATTGTTTTTTACATGTTAAAGGACTGGATCGGTTGCTGATCTTGGATTCATACAGTGCTGTTCTAACCGGCGGCAAATTCATCCTGCTCCAGAAAGATGACTGTAAGCGCCTGTATGATTTAACACAAATGCTGGAGACTGCCGGAAAAAATGAAATTCCGATAGCTGCTGAACAAATGGAGATGTTTCTGGAAAAAGTGGTTCCTGGATTGAGAAAACTGGGGGATGTCCATATCTCTGAAGACATGTCACACAGATTTATGAAAACTCCTTTGACTGCCAAGCTGTACCTGGACCGTCTGCGGAACCGGCTTCTGGCAGGAATTGAATTTCATTACGAAAATATCGTGATCAATCCGCTGGAGAGCAGAGAGCCGAAGGGCGGAACGCGAATTATTAGAGATGTGGCACTAGAGGATGAGATCCTTCAGCTTATGGAGGAAAGCTCTTTTGCCAAGACGGATGGAGGCTATTTTCTGCAGAATGAAGAACTGGAATATGAATTCCTTTATCATGTTGTCCCTAAACTGCAAAAATTGGTGCAAATATATGCGACTATGTCTGTCAGAAACCGGATATTCAGAGAGAATGCCAAACCGCAGATACGGATAAAAATGAAAAAAGAGCGGACCAATTGGCTGGAGTTCAAGTTTGAATTGACCGGCATAGCTGACCAGGAGATACGGGATATATTAGGTGCACTTGAGGAAAAACGAAAATTCTATCGCCTAAAAAATGGCGCGCTTCTTTCATTGGAAACAAGGGAATTTGAGGAAATCCAGCATTTTCTGAAAGCTGTGCCCGAGCAGGCAGAGGATCTGGAGAGCGGTTTGAATATGCCGATTGTATCTGGTCTTAGAATGCTGGACGCAGCTGGTGAGCAGGAAATGTTCCGTCATGAGGAATCCTTTAGGAAGTTTTTGGCGGAGCTTGAGGATCCATCATGCCTTAAGATTTCTGTCCCGGAAAACCTTGATTCTATTTTAAGGGAATACCAGAAAAATGGATTTAAATGGTTAAAGACAATGGCCCATTATGGATTTGGCGGCATTTTGGCCGATGATATGGGACTTGGGAAGACACTGCAAAGCATTGCTTTTATTCACTCTGACCTTAAGGATATTAGGGAAAATACCTGCCCTGCCCTTATTGTGTGCCCTTCATCCTTAACGTACAACTGGTTAAGCGAACTGACGAAGTTCACACCGGACATCCAGGCAATTGTCATTGACGGAAATCAAAATGAACGGGCTGAGCTTCAGAAGGATTTATCCGGCGTGGATGTGGTTATTACTTCCTATCCGCTGGTACTTAAAGATATTAAATGGTATGGGATGCAGCAATTTCACACGGTATTTTTCGACGAAGCACAGGTATTTAAAAATCCGGTCACCCAAACAGCGAGAGCAGTGAAGAAAATCCGAGCCAACTATCGCTTTGCTTTAACAGGCACACCCGTTGAAAATTCTGCGGAAGAACTGTGGTCTATTTTTTATGTCGTCTTCCCTGAATTGTTTGGCGGCTTAAAGGATTACGGAAATTTAACAAGGAAGACGATTGCCAGAAGGGTTCGGCCCTTCATGCTGAGAAGGGTGAAGGAAGATGTTCTTTCGGAGCTGCCTGAAAAGGTGGAGCTTATTGATACTGCTGAATTGCTGCCGGATCAGAAGAAGCTCTATGCGGCTTATCTGGCAAAACTGAGAGAAGATACCTTGAAGCATTTAAATAAAGATACACTCAGAAAAAACCGCATAAGAATCCTTGCTGGTTTGACACGGCTCCGTCAGATTTGCTGCCACCCTGCTTTATTTGTGGATGGATATAAAGGGAGTTCAGCAAAGTTTGAACAGCTCAAGAGAATTATCGAAGAATCCAGATTGTCTGGCAGAAGAGTGCTTATTTTTTCGCAGTTCACTAAAATGCTTGACCTTATTGGCCGAGAACTTGCCCTTCTGGGTCTGCCGTTTTACTACCTGGATGGACAGACGCCTTCTGCGGAAAGAGTGGAAATCTGCCGCCGATTTAATGAGGGGGAGCGCGATTTTTTCCTGATTTCATTGAAGGCAGGCGGTACGGGTCTAAATTTGGCTGGTGCAGATACAGTCATCTTATATGATTTGTGGTGGAACCCCGCCGTTGAAGAACAGGCAGCCGACCGGGCTCATCGCATAGGGCAGAAAAATACCGTCCAGGTAATAAAATTAATGTCGAGAGGCACCATCGAAGAAAAGATGAATGAACTCCAGGATAAAAAGAAAAACCTGATTGAAGAAATCATCGATTCGAATGAAAGTGCAGCCGGCAGCCTGACGGATGAGGATATACGGGAAATCTTGATGATTTAAAAAGGTGCTGGGTTCGGACACAAAAATGGAAAAGCGTGGTCGCTGAGTCGGAAGTTGCTCCAGGTTCGGACACAAAAATGGAAAAGCAAGGATGCTGAGTCCGAAGTTGAGCCAGGTTCTGACACAAAAATGGAAAAGCAAGGATGCTGAGTCTGAAGTTGTCCTTGGTTCAGACACAAAAATAGAAAAACCCCGATTTTGAGTCTGAAAATGTTGTCTATCATGGGGATTGAAGCAGCTTGTTTGACTATTGCAGAATAAGACGGTTCTTATTCAAAATGACGCGTCCCACAAGGCGCGTCTTTTCTTACGCAAAAGATTAAAGGAGGATTTTTCCATCTCTTGGAGAATTTCATTATGAATAATAGTTTGGGGGGAGTTCAAATGTGCAAAGTGGCATCAAAAGAATTTAAAGCTGTTGTTATAAGGAGCAATGGTCTATTTAAGGATTATGCCCGTCTGGTGCCTGAAGCAGCTCAGGCCTTTTTGAAGCAGGGCCATCTTGTTCAAAACAGCAGCGGTTTAGAAGCGGCCTTTTATGAACCTAAGAGAGGGGAAGACCACTTAGAGGGAACCTTTTTTACCGGGTATTTAGTTCATGAAAAAGCAGAAATGCTGCCAAATGGGATGGAGTATATAGAGGCCAGGCACACTTATGCATCGATCAGAGGAAAGACTGCTGACATGGGCGATTTGCATACGCGGCTTAACAATTGGCTCAGTGAGAATAACCGCCAGCAGTCTTTTGATCATTATATTATTGAAGTTTTTTATCCGGCTCCAAATGAGGAGGAAGAGGTAGAAGTTTTTATTCCAATCAAAGATTAAACCGCTCAGAAATTTGAGCGGCTGCTGTCTTAAATCTCTTTCGATGAAAGGGGAAGAAAGAGCTTTACCCCTTTCTTATTAAAGGGCAGGATTTTTAAATCGGCAATCAAATGGCTTATGTAACCGGCAAGGCAGGTATAATAGACTCCTTCTATGCCAAGAGATATTTCAAGTCTTGAAGAAATGAATGCGAAAAAAATAATGCCCAGCAGGGAATGAGTATAACTGCGGTGGGAAACAAAGGAAGCTATCAATATATAAATCCCAAATAATATGAGCCAAAGTTCCTGCAGAATGACGCCACCTGCCAGGACACCAATTCCCGTAATGGTCAGCATATGTTTTTGCCTGATTTTTGCAGAAATGGCGGTCATACTGATTCCTATAGCCATTCCAAGCCATTTCTCTTTAGGGGAGCCCTCATAAAAACTATAAATAATCATTAAAATTCCAATGATTTGGGCAACCGTCTGAACGACTTCATGTGATAGTGTAAGCCGGTCACGAAGCTTCCCATCAATATCGAGATCAGGTACTAATCCTGAAACACTCCCGAGACCGACTAATAAAAGGGTTGTGGAGGGACTGGCGTGAACAGTGTTCGCAACCACGTATCCTGCTGCTGCTCCAATTGCTGCATGGGCGGTACCATTCAAAATTATTTCCACCTTTATGTGATATTTGCATTTTTTTCATGCATTCTTTTATTATACCAAAACATTTGTTCTATTTGGCGGTTAATAGATTAAAATCTCCCGGCAGTTCATGGTATAATGTGGACAAAGCTAAAGCATACATAATTGAATTTGTATCTAAGGAAGGTATTTATGTCAGAGGAAAACATAACGAGGATTCATTTAGACGGCAAGGAATACATACTGATCGGAACAGCACACGTGTCAAAGCATAGTGCAGAACAGGTGAAGGAAGTCATTGAGGCTGAACAGCCTGACTCTGTTTGTGTGGAATTGGATGAACAGAGATATCAGTCGATTACAGAAGGCAGCAAGTGGAAGGAAATGGATATTATCCAGGTGATTAAGGAAAAGAAAGCATCACTGCTTTTAATGAATCTGGCGATTTCATCCTTTCAAAACCGTATGGCAGACCAATTTGGCATTAAGGCAGGCCAGGAAATGATCCAGGGGATTGAGTCAGCCAAGGAAACAGGGGCAAATCTCGTTCTGGCTGACCGCAATATCCAGATCACCTTTGCAAGGATTTGGGGCAACCTTGGATTAAAAGGTAAATCACTGCTTCTCAGTCAGGTAATAGCAAGTATTTTCAGTAAAGATACTATAACTGAAGAAGAACTTGAAAAAATGAAGAATCAGGATACAATAAATGCGATTCTAAATGAATTTACCGATAGTTTTCCACGACTAAAAAAACCACTCATTGACGAGCGGGATCAATACCTCGCGCAGAAAATTAAAGATGCGCCAGGAGAAAAAATTGTTGCGGTGCTGGGGGCGGCCCATGTACCTGGGATCAAAGAGGAAATCAAAAAAGAACAGGACATGGCCAAATTGACTGAGCGTCCTCCAAAATCCAGTGTTCCAAAGATCATTGGCTGGAGTATTCCGGTGTTCATTTTAGCCATCATCGCCTATACCTTCTTCGCAAATCCTTCTGCGGGTCTTGCGCAGACGATCAGCTGGATTATATGGAATGGGTCCTTGTCAGCACTGGGAGCTGCTATTGCAATGGGGCATCCGCTGACGATTCTGACTGCCTTTGTTGCAGCACCCATTACGTCTCTGAATCCCCTTCTTGCAGCAGGCTGGTTTGCCGGACTGACACAAGCATATATGAGACGCCCCAACGTAAGAGATTTTGAGACCTTAACAGAAGATGTATTCAGTGTTAAGGGATTTTGGAGAAACAAAGTGAGCCGTATTTTATTGATTGTTGTCCTATCCAATTTGGGCAGCTCACTCGGAACCTTTATTGGGGGAGCAGATGTAATCAGAGTGTTTTTTGAAAATTTATAATTGACGAATTTGAGGTGAAACCAAGATGGTTTCACCTTTTTTGATATTTTTACCGCACTTAATATGATGCCGGAAATCTTTTTAATAAATTTGCGAATGGCGGGGAACCATATATCAGACAAAATGCAGGAGGGAAAGATATGCCTGGCGGAAATAAACAAGATAAGCTTACTGCAGCTGAACACGCAACCCTTTGGTCGCAATATGTAAATGATAGTCTTTCTGTTTGTATCCTTCGGTATTTCTTAAATCATGTGAAGGACAAAGAGATCCGCAAAGTACTTGAATATGCCCTTAAATTATCTGAAAGCCACATCACTAAAATTAAAGGGTTTTTATCGAGAGAGAATCAGCCAATTCCTGTTGGCTTTACGGAAAAAGATGTTCATGTTGATGCCCCGTTACTATTTACCGATGTTTATATGGGGGTGTATATACATATAATGTCTATACATGGGGGCACCCGATATGCAGGTGCTATTGGCAATGCCACAAGGCAGGATATCAGGAAGTATATGAAGCAGGTGATAGATGAATCGCTGGAATTATTTGATCGCTCTTCAGATGTGTTGATTGATAAAGGAGTAATTGTTAAACCACCGATATTAAACAAACAGCAGGAAATTGATTTTATAAATAAACAGAGTTACTTAACGGGATGGTTCGGAAAGAGGAGGCCAATAAATTCGATTGAAATTAGCGGGGTTTACGTGAATATGCAGAAAATGATGATGAAGATTGTTTTAGAGCTCGGATTTGGACAGGTTGCCCAATCCAGGGAAGTTCAAAAATATATGGAAAGAAGCAGGGTGATTTGCCGCAAGCATCTTGAAACTTTATCTGGTCTATTAAAACAGTCGAATTTGAATATTCCCAGTACATTTGAGGCAGAAGTAACGGATTCAACGATTCCTCCCTTTTCCGATAAACTTATGATGTATCATATCTCAACTCTTCTATCAGCCTCTATAGGCTTTTATGGGGAAGCGATGTCCATGACGCAGCGCAGGGATATTGCAGCACTATATGCAAAAATGATTGCCGAAGTTGGAATTCTGGCAGAAGACGGGATGAATATTATGATAGACCACGGCTGGTTTGAAAAGCCGCCTATCGCTACTGACCATGAAGATCTGTCAAAGAAAAAGTGAGGATAAGTAGTACTAAATTGAGGTCCAGCCACCTGTTCCAGGCAGCCGGGCTTTTTTATCTGTCTGCAGCAATGGTCTTTCTTTTATAGAGCACCGACCCCAATAGGAAGGTAACCGCACCCCAAATCACCATCACGGCAATTCCTGCCCAAAGAGACGCCGTAGCTATGCCGGTTTCATACACCATGCTTTCTCTTAAACCATCAGCGAAATAGGTGAGCGGCAGAACAGCCGAAATCGGCTGAATCCATTCAGGCATCGTTTCAATAGGGAAGAACACGCCGCTTAAAAACATCATGAGAAAGCTGCAGATATTGGCAACCCCCATATAAGCCTCAGTCGTTTTGCTGAAGGAGGAGAAGAAGTAGCCAAGAGCATTAAAGGATAATGCGCCGATCAAAAATACGATAATCAGTGTAAAAGTGTTTATATAAAGATTGGCCCCAAACACGAGTACTCCTATTAAAGACAGCAGGATGATCTGCACAATACTGAACAAAAGTCTCATAACCATATCACTTAAACCGAATATCCCCATATTGGCCGGTGTCATGCGAAGTCTTTTGATTAATCCCTTTCTGCGCATTTCCACCAGATCCACCATGCCAAACATGCCGCCCTGGGCAATGGATAAAGCAATCATGCCAGTTAAAAGGAAATCGGTATAATCCAATTCATTGGTGCCTGATGTAATCGATTCATATTGCAGATCATATTTTGGAGAAGCACCTGCAGCCAATAAATTAGCCTGCTGGACAAACTTATCCAGAATGCCGGAAACGGCCTGGGCTGCTGCACCCTGTTCATTTTCTTTATTGACAACAAGAAGCACGGAGGATGCTTCCGCTGACTCCGGCAGGATAATGGCGGCGTCCACTTCCTGATCTTTTACCCATTCCTCCGCTTTTTTCCGCGTAACCGGTTTTCCTGACTTAACCTCAATAACAGGAAGCTCACTGATCTGAGATAGCATCATCTCAGAAGCTGGATTCGGACTTGGCTCCACTATAGCAACCTCTGTTTTAAACTCTTCATCTGAATTACCGCTGAAAATGACCATAAAGATGACCATTAAAATAACAGGGAAAAAGATGCCCCAGAACCATGCCTGTTTTTCACGAAGAGTTAATTTCAGCTGCGCCAAAAACATCATTTTAAATTGATGAAGTGTATTCATATTAATCCCTCCATTCTTTGCCGGTAAATGCAATAAACACATCTTCCAGGCTCATTTCCCGTATGGAGACCTGTTCCACTCCGTATGATTTGTCTTTTGTAAATTTAAATAAGTCCAAAAGGGTTTCTTCCGGCTTTGATGCCCAAATTTTCAGAGCAGCCCCTTCACGTTCCGTTTTGGAAACGGATGCCAGCTCCTTAGAAAACCCGTCAGCGTCCTCAGCGGCTTTTTCTCCATCAAGGAAGCTCAGTCTTATTTCCCGCTCATCCGTCAGCTTCTCAATGAGTGCGGAAGGGGAGTCGAGCGTAATCACGTTCCCCTGGTCCACAATGCATACCCGGTCACTTAGCTTTTCCGCTTCTTCCATGTAATGTGTCGTTAAAATGGTCGTTTTGCCTAATTCCTTAAGATGGAGAATAATATCCCATATATTTCTTCTGGCCTGGGGATCGAGTCCGGTAGTCGGTTCATCCAGAAAAATGATTTCCGGGTCACTAATCAGCGCCAGCCCAATGGCGAGCCTTTGCCTCTGGCCGCCTGAAAGTTTTTTAACGTGATTTTTGCGGTGCTCAGTCAGGTTAACAATCTCAAGAATCTCTTCCGTTGGCCGGGCATGGTCGTAAAAGGAAGCAAAAAGGTTAAGGTTTTCTTCTGGTGTCAGCAAATCAAACATGGCACTTGACTGAGGCTGTACCCCAATTTTCTTTTTTATCGAAACTGCATGCTTATTCCAATCGAGTTCACCAAAATGAATTACGCCATTGTCAGGTGAAACAAGGCCTTCAATCATTTCCAGTGTCGTCGTTTTACCTGCTCCGTTAGGTCCTATTATGGTGAAAACTTCACCGGCATGAACCGAGAAACTGATATCCTGGACAGCCTTGATGGAGCCAAAGGATTTCTGCAGATTCCTTACCTCTAAAACAGTCATTCATTTTCCCCGCTTTCATGACAAGTTTAATTCAATATCCTGCAAAATTCCTAACCTTTTATTTAATACGTTGCTATTATTGAAAAAATTCACTTTTTTAGTAAAATTAACAATATCGATTGGTACCATAATATGGGACAAACCAAAAAAGTGAATGTTGTTTGATAATGAGGCTTTTTCGATAATAAGCAGGGGGGAAGTGCAGATGATGTGTAGAACTCGCAAAGGTGAAGAAGAAAGACTTTATGAAGGAAAGCTTGAACGGATTAAAGAGACTATTAAACTGTCAAAATATCTTATAAACCAACCAGCAGCAAATAGGAATAAGTGAGCTTCCCATTGTGTGAAGCTCACTTGAATGCAGGCCGTTATGTTAACCTCATTGGAGTATTCAAATTATGGGAATCCCGGTAGGATCGATAAGAGACAAATCTTTTTCCATGTGAGGATCCATCCAATTGAAGGATACGTTCATTAATTGTCTCCATATACAGAAAGTCATTATTCGCATTTAAACGGTAGAAAGTGTAGGTGTTTCCAAGGAGCTCTTTCTTTGTTATTTGCGTGTCGGGATGCTGCTGGATGAAATCTGACAGCTGTTTAACAGAAACGGAAGGAATGTCTGCCATTTCATAAAGCTTCCCTTTAAGATTGGATTTTAGCTTGTTTACGGCACTCATTGCCTTTTCTTTATATTTATTTCTGGACATGAAGTCACTCCTTGATAATGAGATATTAAGAATAATTTCCATTTGCAGAAAGAATAAACATTCCCGCGAGGAAAGTCAAGAATAGTAACATATGCAAAATATTGTTAAAAATTTTCACTGTAATATGAATGAAAAGGAAGTGCATAGTTTTGTATAATCGAACGGATTATTTAATTCCCGATTGTGAGAATTGTTTTGGGCTTTGCTGTGTGGCCCTCCCATAGGCAAAATCTGCTGACTTTGCTTTTGATAAGGAAGCAGGTAAACCATGTCCCAATCTGCAGGCTGATTTTCGCTGTCAAATACATACAGGCTTCAGGGGATGCACCTCATTTGAATGCTTTGGTGCAGGCCAGAAAGTTTAATTCAGCAAAAGGGGATATGTATACGAAGCTGCCAAAGGGATTACAGAGACCACAGTATTGGGTGAATTAAAATGAAAGAAGAGATGCCGTATGATACAGAACGAAATCGTGCTTGTTATCAGTACAACGATTGTGCAAGACGGCAAAGTGCTGATGATAAAAGAAAATAAAGCCACAGTAAAGAATAAATGGAATTTCCCGTCCGGCCGTGTTGAAAAAGGGGAAGATATCCTTGAGGCTGCATGCAGGGAAGTTAAAGAAGAAACAGGCCTGGATGTAAAGCTGACTCATACAACTGGAATCTATAACTTTATCAGCAGTACGGACCATCAGGTCATCTTATTTCATTTTATTGCTCAAATAACAGGGGGGTTTTTGAGCCTTCAGGAAGAAGAAATTGCCGATAGCAAGTGGGTGAATCTCTCAAACCTTAATCGCTTTAGAGACGGGGAACTCCGTAATGCCAAAGTCATCAGGCAAATTCTTGATGCCGTAAAAGCTGATAGGCTTTATCCCCTCGAATTGTTTATAAAATTAAGCTGATAAAGCGAAAGGGATTTTTAGGAATTTTGTCGAAAATATACCCTATCGAAAAAAATAGGCGGGGTATGAATGGAGCTTAAAATTAAGAATGAATATTTTAATAAAGCAATTGGAGAAGTAAGCAGTGCAATTTCAGCTAAGACTCCTTTTCCTATTTTGACCGGGATAAAGCTGACTGCATGTGAGGACCATTTAACACTCACTGGAAGCAGCTCTGATATTGTGATTGAAAAGGTCATTCCTGCATCTGATGAAGAAGCTGGACTTGAAATTGAAGAGACTGGAAGTGTTGTAGTAACATCCAGATACCTGACAGAGCTCATTAAAAAGCTGCCGGGTGACATACATATTAATGTGGATGAAAAGAATAGCATGACAGTACTGTCAGACGAAATCCTCACTTCCTTAAATGGATTTCCTGCTGAAGAATATCCAGCACTTCCCGATTTTGAAGATTCTCAAGGAATTGAATTTTCTTCTGCAAAATTAATAGAAATGATAAAGCAAACCGTGTTTGCTGTTTCAAAGAATGATACCAGGCCGGCTCTTACGGGTGTACATATGAATTTTAGCGGAAGTAGCTTTTCATGTGCCGCAACCGACTCACATCGATTAGCATTCCTGGAGACAAGGACCCTTTCCCCATCTAACGGCTCTTTCATTGTTCCGGGCTCCAGCTTGAAGGAACTTTTAAAGCTATTAACTCATCAGGAAGAAAGTGAAATACAAATCTTTTCATCAGAGAGCTATTTAGTTTTCAAAACAAAATCCATCATGCTCTGTTCACGGCTTATTGAAGGCAAGTATCCCGATGTAACCGGACTCATCCCTAATGATGCGAAAACAGTAATAAAACTGGATGCAAAGAAACTATTAAAGGGAATTGACCGCGCCTGCCTTTTTGCGCATGAGTGGAAAAACAATAATGTCCTTTTGGAGATAAAAGAAGACGCATTGAAAATATCCTCTGTTTCTTCTGCGATCGGAAAAATTGAAGAAACCCAGCCTCTAATAGAATTGACTGGCGAGAGGGAACTATCCATTTCACTTGATGGGAACTTTTTAATGGATGCCCTAAAAGCCATACAGGAAGAGCATGTTCTTTTAAGCTTCAGCGGCTCAATGAGACCGGTCATAATCAAGCCTATCAGCAGCGAGTCTTATATTCAGCTGGTTTCGCCTGTCCGCTCCTATTAAAAGTTGAACTTTATACTCAATGCACCCTCCATCAGCAAAACCAGCTGGTGAGGGTGCTTTTTTGCGTCCTGCAAATACAAGTCTATATTTCCATTTACACCCTATATAAAATAGAAGAGATAAGATTAATGCAATCCTCGTAAAGGCAGCTAACTACATTTGACCTCTGAGTTGATTGGAGCGGAGGGCGCTTGACTCCTGCGGGAAGTGAGGGAAGTGTGAGACCCCGCAGGCGGAGCCGAGGAGGCTCGCATTCCTCCCCGCGGAAAGCAAGTGCCTGGAGAGGAAATCAACGGGCAAAATTTAGAAAACACAAATCCAATCTTAAGAAATTCTTAAGATTTCTATTACATTAATGTTAAGATTTTACGTTTAGTATAAAAATATAAAAACGAGCACCTTGAAAGCAGGGGGATTATGGATAAGTATAATGTACTTGTCGTAGATGACGAAAAAGAGATCAGGGACGCCATTGAAATTTATCTCAAAAATGAAGGCATCACCGTTTTAAAAGCAAAAGATGGAATCGAAGCTCTGGAGCTTTTGAATGAGCAGCAAGTGCATCTGATCATTTTAGATGTCATGATTGATGCCAAGGCTGGATGGTATTTCGGCTACATATAAAATTCGCGAGAAGAAAAACATTCCGATTATCATACTGAGTGCCAAGACAGAGGATACCGATAAAATCCTCGGTCTGCAGGTGGGAGCGGATGATTATGTGACCAAGCCCTTTAATCCGATGGAACTGGTTGCCCGCGTGAAATCGCAGCTGAGAAGATATGTGACATTCGGAACGTTTGAAGGAGTTAAAAAGGTCATTGATCTGAACGGTCTCATGCTGGATAAGGAAGCAAAAGCAGTGAGTGTTAATGGAGAGCCCGTGAAAATGACTCCGATCGAATACAAGATTGTTGAACTTTTAATGACGAATGCGGGACGCGTTTTTTCCATAGATGAAATTTACGAACGGGTATGGAACGAACCATGCTATAACGCGGAAAATACGGTGGCGGTACATATTCGGAAAATCCGTGAAAAGATTGAAATCGATCCGAAGAATCCGAGATATTTAAAGGTGGTATGGGGAATTGGATACAAGATGGAAAAATAGGTTCATCATTGCGATGATTATGGTTTTATTTGCATTCGGAGCAAGCGGCGTTTTGTCAGTTCTGATTAATGGCAGGGAATATGCAAACCCGGATTACTTTCACACTGGAGAGTTCAGAAGTGAAATGGATCAATATGCCGGCTATCTTGAATTGTTTGAACTGAATAACGTAACCATAGAAAAAGCCAAAGAAGCGATAGAGGTGACGGAAGAGGAAATTAATGAGCATCGTTATCGTTATGGAACACTACCTGAACAAATTGATAATATTAGAAACCAATATGAGCCCAGGATTCAAGAGGCAAAGGATATAGAAAATAATGAATTTGCCAAGGCTCTGACCGATCAGATGAACAAAAGAATCGATGACATCACCAGGAATTTTGAAAGTGATGAGCACGTCCGTCCTAAAGTAGTGAAAGAAAAAGAAGAAAAACTTGAACAGTTTTTTAAGGAAAAAGAGCAAATGAGTGATCAATACGATTTTTATAAGGATTCATTTACTTATTATTTCGAGGACACTGCTTCTGGTGAAGTTTACACCAATTTAACTTTATCCAAGAATGAATCTCCGGATGAAGTCATGGAAAAAGAAATGCTATATCATACAGATTACACAATGGATAAAAATTATTTCCTTCATTATATTATGGGAGAATATGTGGAGCTTGATCAGGCGCTGGTCGAATCGCAATCAGGCTCCTTTAGGGGCAAAATTGGCCTTGCTAAAAACCTTCCTGATTCAAATATGTTCATTGACCAGAATAATCATTTCAAGCAAAAACAGATTGTATTATTAATTTATGGCGGTTCAGCTGTTTTAGCCGTTATCGCTGCATTGATTGCTGGCAGAAAGTCAAAGGCACTGTCAGCTGAAATCAAAAGGTGGGAGCCTTTATACAATAAGATGCCTATTGATTTACGAATCACATTCTTAGGGTTATCAGCAATGGGCAGCATTTTGGCGCTTTTTCTGGTAAACGATTTTCTTATAGACAGCTACAACATCCTTTCACGTGTGATGGAATTGATTATTGTTCTCCTTGGAGCATCGGTTCTTTGCGGCCTGACAATTGTTCAGCTCAAATATATTGCAGGTGAATGTAAGGATTTGGAAAACGTAAAATCAGTCTTGAAAAAAAGTATGATTTATAGAGCGGCCGGCGGTTTGAAAACAAGCCTCCAGGAAGCCTTTTTAAACCGGAGCACAGGAACGCAGCTGTTTGTTGTGCTATTAATCATCTTCGGAATGGGGATGGGTTCAATTATCATGTTCTTCCACCCGGTGTTAGCCCTATTTTATGTAATGGTCATAGCTTTTGCAGGTGTGCCGCTTGTTATGGCACTAATCAGACGTGTTGGCTATTTCAACCGGATTATCGAGACCGCAAATGATTTGGCTTCGGGCCACATGGGACAGGACTTGCCGGTTAAAGGAAAAGGCGTTCTGGCTTCACTCGCAGGAAATATGAATGTGTTGAAGCAGGGCGTAAAAACGTCCCTTAGTGAACAGGCAAAAAGCGAAAGGCTGAAAACGGAACTTATTACAAACGTCAGCCACGACTTAAGGACACCTTTAACCTCCATTATTACGTACACGGAGCTGCTGAAGTCAGGTGATGTTTCTGGAGACGATCGCTCAGCCTACCTTGAGATTATTGGCCGAAAGTCAAAACGGTTGAAAGTTTTGATTGATGATTTATTCGAGGTCTCAAAGATGGCAACCGGCAATATTGAGCTTAGAAAGGAAAGAGTGGACCTGGTCCAGCTGCTTCAGCAGGCGCTTGCAGAGCATGATAATGCCATTAGGGAATCAAATCTGCAGTTCCGCGTCACCAAGCCTGACCATCCGGCAATTGCCAATGTGGATGGTCAGAAGCTCTGGCGTGTGTTTGATAATTTAATAGGTAATATCCTTAAATATTCATTGGAACATTCACGGGTCTATATTGCCCTTGCGAAAGTCAAAGGCCAGGCAGTCATTACGTTTAAAAATGTTTCAAAATACGAGCTGGATGACCAGAGTGAAGAATTGTATGAGCGTTTTAAGCGCGGAGATAAATCAAGGCATACAGATGGTTCTGGCCTGGGGCTCGCCATTGCCAAGTCAATCATTGACCTTCATGAAGGGAATCTCGAAATAGATACAGATGGTGATTTGTTCAAGGTGAGCATTTCACTGAAATTAGAGGAGTAAGGGAAGAGGGGAATTATGGATATCGCAGAGCTGTATTCCTGCCATTACAAACGGCTTTATCATATATGTTTTTCGATGACAAGAGACGCGTATCTTGCAGAAGATATCGTTCAGGAAACGTTTATTAAAGCTATGAAGAAGGCGGAAACAATTATAGATGAAGAAAAAGCAGGGGCATGGCTGTCTGTCATTGCCAGAAGAACCGCACTGGATATTATTCGACGAGAAAAGCGGAAAGCTGCAGTGCCGATGGAGCAGGACATGCTTGAAAGCTTCTGCCTCATTACAAGGCAAGATGTCGAACAGGAAGTGGAATCGGGTTTTGCGCTTAAGGAAATCAAGTCAGCCATCAGGCAGCTTGCATTGAACTACCAGGAAGTTCTTTTGCTCAAGGTTGATGGAGGATTAAAAGAGCAGGAAATTGCCACCGTTCTAAATTTAAAGCCTTCCACTGTGAAAACCAGGATTTTCAGGGCAAGAAAGCAGATGAGAGCTTTGACGGGATTAGGAGCTTAATTGAAAGAGAGTTGACCTAGTAACTTTACTGGTCTGCTCTCTTTTTTTGTTTTGAGAAAATATTTTTGAAAGTAATTAAAAAACATTAGGTCAAATTAGAGCTTCCTGCTATTGCCGGAAGCTCGCAGCCTTTTTTTATTCCTTTCCATTCTGTTATCGAAGAATTTCCGGGCCTCGTGTTTTATCATACTTCTGATCGTTCTTAGTATTTTCATATTCATCACCATTATAGGAATACGCGGAAGACAATATTTTGTGCCAGTCCGTGTATCGGCAGAAATAAACAAAAGACTCCTGCTCCGGTGATCAGAGGCAGCAGTCTTTCAGCGGGTATTAATTTCTTTCAGGAGTGCCAGGCGGCATATAGCTTGGCGGGATTCTCAGCCAGCCTCTTTCTTTCATTAAATTCTTAAGGGGGGATGCTATTTCCATTAAATGCACCTGTAAGGAAAATAACATTAACCCCACATCTGTTCTGACGGTTTTAATCATAGCTTGTGCACAAAAGGTGATGCTTGCTGCGATTTTTACAGATATTAAATTAGCTATTTCATCATCCGTTAACTTTACACCTTCAGGAACAGAATCCGGGTTGGAAAGTGGTTTTTCTGCATTAGTTAAAGGTAGCGGCACCCCTTCTTTAAGCAGAAAATCTTCAATCATTTTTGTGTCTGCCCTGCTTCCTTCAATGGTAGAGCGGATGGTATGCAACAGCTCAGGATCTGTGGTCATATTTAAGGCAATAAAGTAAAGGGAATGGGCTTCATGGAATGCTGTATACAGAGTCCATAAATCCATAACCTCCCCGACATGCAGCGGCGGTTTGGGTTCGTTATCAGCAAAATTCTTAATGGTTTCCTTAATGGCCTCGAATGGGTTACGCATTATTTCACCCCATAATATGTATTTTTTTTAGTTTTACCTATATTTTCAATTTCATTCGATTTTAAGGAAGGGACTTATTATTTTTTGAAACTATTTTTGAGAATATTCGTAATACATTAAGAACAGTTCTTACTCGGAAAAGGGGAATTTTGATTGAGAAATAGAGTGCTGAAGAGACTTTCATATCTTTTTACCGGAGAATCAATGAGTCTTATCATGTTTGTATTCATCAGTTACCTGGTGAACTTTACCTATCCGGATCTCCATTTATATTCACTGTTTTCTTTCTGGTCATCATTTCTGCTGCTGGAGGTCATATTGCTTCAGGGCTCCATTTATTGGTTTGCAAAATGGAAGCGATTAAAAAGAGAGAATACCTTAGTTGCCCCAATCAGGCTTGTACAGCGGCTATGGGTTTCTAAGAAATGGAATCTGGGCATGATCACAGTGATTCCAGGTGCATTCATTATATGGCATCCGGCAGTTCCACTGGGGTTTGTGATTGCCGGCTTTATCTATGTCTTTGCCATTCTGGAATATATCAACTATTTTCATATTCAGCTATCTTATGACAATCGTTCTGACATTAACAGTCTTAAACAGACTAAACGATTTAAACAGGCTTGTTTGAGCAAGGAATTTAAAAGGCTGGGGAATTTAAAAGCAGATGGCAGGAAATTATTGTGAGCAGATGGAACATACACGATATAGTATTGGTGGAATCAGCAGTTTAGAAGAAATAATGAAAAAGGGGGTTGGCCAGGTGTGTATGGGGTTTTATGCTAAATATAAAGAAAGAGATTCTGAACTTCCGCGACATAGAGAAAATATAATGCAGTCAATTGAAAAGGATTTGATACATGATCAAAATGTATTGTCTGTTTTTTATGGCGGCTCGGTTGGAGAAAACAATACGGATTTATTTTCAGACATCGATGTGAGGATTGTCGTAAAAGATGGGGCATTTGAGGAGTATAGGCATAATAAAAGAGAAAGGGCAAAAAAATGGGGAGATGTTTTATTTTTCGAAGATAATCTACGGGCAGCGCATACTGTTGCACACTACACTAATTTCTTAAAAGTTGATGCATTTTATTATTCTACTAAACAGCTTTGGCCAACTGTATGGCTTCAAAATATTAAAATTGTTCATGATACCGATGGATTAATGCTTGAATTATCCGAAAGATCAAGGGATTTAACTTACCAGCCTGGTATTGAAGATATAGAAAGCTGGAGAAATAAATTTTTTGCATATGTTCATGAAATATACAGACGAGTGAGACGGGGTGAGGTATATTATGCTCTTCGCTGTCTGGACAATCTCCGGTTATCCATGATAACTGCATGGCATATGGAAGCAGGGGTGCAGCCAAATACATTTGGAGACTGGGCTAGGTTGCAAGGAACAAGGAGCAAACTTGAAGCCTCGCAGCTGATTCTTCTGGAAGAATGGTTCAGCAGCCCGGAACCCTCTGAAATTATGAAGGTAATGACATGCATTTTCCCTGAATTCAGAAGAGTACATGCATGTCTGTGTCATAAGGTTGGGCTTGAGGAAAATAGTGATTTGGTGGATCAGGTCCTCGGAATGGTTATTTGAAAAATACATATTAAATAGATGAAAGCAGGAGATTAGAATGGCAAAAGTAGTTGGGTTCGAATTAAACTTCCAGGATCCGGAAAAAGCAGCTGAGATTTATTCCAAAGTTTTATCTGGGAGATAGAAGAGCCGAAGTGAGGATATCGGCCCGTCCAGACTGATGGAGTTCAAAATCAAGCAATTAATGGAGGATATGATAACTTGAAATGAAGCGGGGACATCCACAATAGGGACCATCGTTGGGATTTTGCTGCTGCCGACATTCATAGCGATTTTCTCAAGAGCCATTATCCGTCTCGCCGATGCAGAAGGTTCTGTGCCTTCGCTGCTAAAAGTCGGGTTTAGCTGGAAATCGGCAAAGACAGCAATCAAACATTTTAAGTTTCCGAGAATGTCCTATTTAGATGGGCTTAAACTCAGTGAAATACCGAAACGGCTATTTTTATTCAACATGTTTGTAACCGCCATATATACAATTGGAGTGCTGTCTGCTCTATATGCTTCGCTTCTTACTCATGATAGCTCAACAACAGCTATGATGGCATCTGGTCTCATAAACGGTGTGGCAACGATCCTTCTATCTATTTTTGTCGACCCGAAAATTTCTGTCATGTCAGATAATGTGGTGCATGGAAAAGCCAAATATACGAACCTAAAAGGGATTTCGATTATGATGGTTACCTCCAGATTGGCCGGCACCGTCCTTGCACAGATCATGTTTATACCCGGGGCCTATTATATTGCGTGGGCTTCAAAGTTTTTTGTATAGAAAAACGGCACTGCTCATCCAGTGCCGTTTTCTATTTAGATACTTTCGCTTTTGCGCTTGCTGATGAATTTGTAAGTAAAGAAAATAATGAGTCCCGCAAGGATAATCAGGACTAGAGGAAGGGCATAGCTATTGAATATCTCCTCTGCTTCCTTATAATGAGGGCCAAGTTTAAACCCCAGATAAACATAGAATGCGGTAATCGGGAGCATTGCCAGGAACGTATAGATCGAGAACTTCCACACATTCATTTTGGCCATTCCGCATGGAATCGATATCGCTGTACGGACAACCGGCAGAAAGCGGGCAAAGAAAGCGACCCCTGAACCGTATTTTTCAAAGAACTTGTCCGATGCATCAATCTGTTTTTGTGAAACTAAGAAGTATTTTCCGTATTTTAAAACCATGGGACGGCCGCCATATCGGCCCAGCGCATATAAAGTCAGCGGCCCGATCGTTCCTCCCACAGTGCCTGCTAATACAACCAGATAATAATTAAAGTCACCCTGAAAGACCCAAAAGCCGGCCAAAGGAAGAACCACTTCTGCCGGAACAAATTCAAAGCAAAGTGAAAGCAATATTCCAAAATAAGAGAACTGTTTTAAAAATTCAATTAAGCTGATAACAATTTCTGACATAGGCACACATCCTGTTAATTTATAAAAAGGTAATTCTTCAAGTACATAAGTCAGTCTAACGGGTAATAGGAAAACAATCAAGTATTTATCGCTGTCTAACGGTCAGTAAGACCCCGCTTCAAGACTCAGAAGAACCAAAGGAGGATAAACGGGGTCAAACTGCCCGTAAAGGCCCGA
>NZ_BCUY01000039.1 GCF_001591465.1 Cytobacillus firmus NBRC 15306 | reverse complement strand
CTTGGCTTGTGACCTCGAGGGGGTAGGCGCTGAAGCTGGACAGTTATCACGTAAAAAATTTTATATTTTGTTATTAAACAAGCCATTCTATTAGTTAGAACGAGGAAGGAGAGGCCGTTCATGTACGTTATGAATCATCACGGATGGGTGGAAGTCATTTGCGGCAGCATGTTCTCCGGCAAATCAGAAGAACTGATTCGCCGTGTGCGCAGAGCTCAGTTCGCCAAACAGCAAATCGCTGTATTCAAACCGCAGATTGATAACCGATATAGTGATGAAGCTGTCGTTTCACATAATGGAACTTCGGTCATAGCTAAACCCCTGACCCAGTCTACCGATATTTTTAAATACATTACACCTGAAACTGATTTGATTGCTATCGATGAAGTGCAATTTTTTGATGATGAAATTGTCAAAGTCATTCAGCACCTGGCTGACAGCGGACATCGTGTCATCGCTGCCGGACTTGACCAGGATTTCCGAGGGGAGCCGTTTGGCCAAATGCCTGCCATCATGGCGATAGCAGAATTGGTAACAAAGCTTCAAGCCGTCTGTGCCGTCTGCGGATCACCTGCAAGCCGCACACAGCGCCTGATCAATGGAAATCCAGCTTCATATGATGACCCGGTTATTTTAGTTGGCGCCTCAGAAGCATATGAACCGCGCTGCCGCCATCACCATGAAGTCCCCAAATCACCCAATGTTTTAGAAAAACAGAAGACAACCGAGTTTTTATCATAAATTCATACTTAACGATCTCTCTGCCCTGGTGTGTTCCGGGCAGTTTTTTTATTTTGCCGAGTAGAATTGGCCGACATGAAGAGTTCATGAAGCCGAAAAGCAGAAGATCCGCGAAAAATCCGTGAGTGAGTCCAAACTTGGGTCAACTTCAGACACAAAAAGCAAAAATCCGGGAGACTGAGTCCGAACTTGAGTTAACTTCAGACACAAAAATCGAAAATCCGGGAGTCAGAGTCCGAATCTGAATCAACTTCAAGATACAAACTAAGACAAATGGCCGCCATGTCTTCAGCCAAATCAAACATCAATGCCTTCCCGCCCCAGCTCTGCCTTATTTTGGACCGCACATTCCTCCCTCTAGCGGACATGCTATAAAAAGGAGGTGGAAGAAATGAAGAAGCTGAGTATATTCCTTCTGATGCTCGCATTTATGGCTGGCTGTGCCAACAATAAAGCAACTGAAAGTGAGTATGACCATGAGAGCCGGGATGGCGTATCATTCATCAATAATGATTTGGACCGCACGGAGGACAATGATACAATGGACCGGACGATGAGCGGAGACCAAAATCCGAACTTTATCAATTTTGACGGCAAGCGCCTGGATAACCAGGATGATATCGACCATGCCCGCAAGGTGATTGCTGCACATGAAGGATTTCGGCCTGGAGCTGTCTGGGTTAATGGAGAAGATATGTGGGTGACAGCTTATCGGCGAGGCAATATGACCCATCAGGAAAAAATTGATGCTCAAGCCCAACTGCACAAAATGCTGATCAAGGCTCTTCCCCGTTATCATATTGAAGTAAAGGTTCAGGAAGACCGCACGTAAAATGCCCTGCTTACCAGGGCATTTTTTTACGCAGCTTTTCTTTTCAACAAGACTTTGTTCGAGGTCACATAACTGTGCAGCACCATACCAATAATCACAAGGGCCATCCCTGTCAAAGAAATTCCGGATGGCAGCGGGCTTGCCAGCAGCACCACTTCCCCAAGAACAGCGAAAAGGACCTCGAGAGATTGTGTTGCTTCCACCGCTCCCAGCTTTTGCATATTGCCCCTGACAAGGTCGGTGGCTGCAAAGAAAAGAACTGTAGCAAATACGCCGGAAAAAAGGGCGACTAATCCGGACTGAGTGACCTGGCTGAAACTGGGCACTCCGTTTGTTGCCAGGGCGGCTGCTGATAGAATGAACCAAAATGGAAGACTGGCAATTGTCATCCCAAGCACACGCTGGTAGGCATCCAGCCGATTTTCGCACACATCCATCATTTTGCGGTTGCCTAACGGATAGGCAAAGGATGCGATAACCAGAGGTATGATTACAAGCATCGTATCGCGAAATGAAATGGAGGAGGCATGCTCGACTTGCATCACAGCAACTCCAAGAAGGATAATCAGACTCATCATCAAACCTCGAATGGGGATTTTTCCTCTAACCCTCGCAGTTCCATTTCCATTTTGAAAGGCAACAAAAAACAGCGGTGCAAGCAGGGAGCCGGAGATAATCGTAATCTGCCAGGTGCCGGCAATCAGCCAGCCGGGACCATAGGCCGCTGCAAAACATAACGGAGCATAAAATAAACCGAAGCCAATAAAGCTCCATAACAGCCATTGCCCCGGAGCTTTTTTCATCTCAGTAAATAATGAACGTAAATTTCCTCTGAATATCACAATGGCACCCAAGAGGGGAATCATGAAAAAATAGCGGAGCGATGCACTCCATAGCCAGCTCCCGCCATCCATTTCCATTGCCCGGTTCAAAACAAAGGTAAAAGCAAAGAAGAAGGCGGAGCAAACACCTAATAGAATAGCTTTCATACGAGTTCACCTCATTTCCCTGTTAAAAGCCCGCCAAGGCTCAGCCAGTTTTCCTCCACCAGTCTGGATGCCAGCTGCTCCTGGCCCTGCCTGCTCGCTTCTATAATCCTCATGTGCTGCTCAACAGATTTCAGCCCATTCAATGATCCAAATTGAGCAATCTCCAGACGCTGAATTTTGGGCATAATCCTCTTTAATGCAGAGATAATTTCGGGATTATTTGCAGCAGAAAGATAAACCTCGTGGAAGGTTTCATCTGCTTGTACTGCACTAAGAATATCCTGTTTTTTCATGGCCGCCTCCAGCTTTTTATTGGCTGCCTCAAGTCTTTCAAAATCACTTGGCATTAAGCGGGGAACGCCAAGCCTTGCACCTAAAGCATGCAGGGAAGCTGCCACAGGAAAGGTGTGGCTGGCACCCTCTTCATTTAGAGGTGTGACTCGGGTTGATGAACCGGGCGTCGATACAACGAGCCCCTCATCCTCAAGCCGCTTTAAGGCTTCCCGGACAGGAGTGCGGCTGATCCCAAAGTCTTCTGCAAGCTCCTTGTCATGAAGGCGCGAACCCGGTTCAAAAACAAGCTGGATAATATTTTTCTTAAGTGTTTCGTAAACTTCATCTCTAAGGGACAAACGTTTGATAGGTGTAATGTTTTTATTTTTCATAAAACCAATATATCGGATATCGCAATATCCCGCAATGATTTTTCTGAAAATTCCTGGAGAAAAGAAAGCCATGAATCGTTTTGACTGTAACTATCAGCTATACTATAATTAGAATGTTAAGCTGTTACGGATTTAAAATAAAATTAACTATACCCCGCCGGGAAATATCCCGCGGTTATTGGATAAAAAATTGAGGTGAATGGCTGTGTTTGATCGTCTTCAATCTGTCGAGGACCGTTATGAAAGATTAAATGAGCTTTTGAGCGATCCGGAAATTGTCAATGATCCGAAAAAGCTTCGCGAATATTCAAAAGAACAGTCCGGTATTCAGGAAACTGTTGACACATACCGCGAATATAAAGAAGTGAAAGAGCAGTATCAGGATGCGCGTGCCATGCTTGAAGAGAAGCTGGATGCAGAAATGCGCGAAATGGTAAAAGAAGAACTGGCTGAGCTTGAGGAAAGAAAAGAGGACCTGGAAGCACGATTGAAAATCCTTCTTATTCCAAAAGACCCGAATGATGATAAAAATGTTATTATGGAAATCCGCGGTGCAGCCGGCGGTGATGAAGCTGCCTTATTTGCAGGTGACCTATACCGCATGTACAGCCGCTTTGCCGAGACGCAGGGCTGGAAGATCGATGTCATTGAAGCCAGCTCTACGGGTGTAGGCGGCTATAAGGAAATCATCTTCATGATCAACGGAAATGGCGCATATTCCAAGCTTAAGTTTGAAAATGGCGCACACCGTGTTCAGCGCGTACCGGAGACCGAATCCGGCGGGCGCATTCACACTTCAACGGCAACGGTTGCGGTTCTTCCGGAAGCAGAAGAGGTGGAAATCGAAATTCATGAAAAAGATATCCGTGTGGATACCTTTGCTTCAAGCGGACCTGGAGGACAGAGTGTTAATACGACGATGTCAGCTGTTCGTCTGACTCACTTGCCGACAGGGACGGTTGTATCCTGCCAGGATGAAAAGTCACAAATCAAAAATAAAGAAAAAGCGATGAAGGTTCTTCGTGCCCGTGTTTATGATAAGTTCCAGCAGGAAGCACAGGCGGAATATGACCAGCAGCGTAAATCAGCAGTTGGTACCGGAGACCGCTCTGAGCGTATACGTACGTACAACTTCCCGCAAAACCGTGTAACCGATCACCGCATCGGCTTAACGATCCAAAAGCTTGATCAGATCCTTCAAGGAAAACTTGATGAGGTTATTGACGCGCTTATCGTGGAAGAGCAATCTGCCAAGCTGGACAGTGCATCCAATGAGTAATTCAACGATGAAAGTATATGAAGCCCTCAACTGGGCTTCTTCTTTTTTAAAGACGTCAAATCGTGATGAGAATGCTGGTGAGCTGCTATTGCAGCATTTTATGAAGATGAGCAGGGCAAGCTTTCTGGCTAATCTGCGTGAAAAACTGAATCCGGAAATCCTGTCTGAATTCCAAAGAGCTGTGCAGGCACACGCAGCGGGCCAGCCTGTTCAGTATATTATCGGATCTGAAGAGTTTTACGGCCGCACCTTCCAGGTGAATGAAGATGTCCTTATTCCAAGGCCGGAAACAGAAGAACTGGTTTATAACGCTCTGCAGAAAATGAACAAGCTGTTTGGCACTGTAAATGGGCTTGAATTAGCGGACATCGGCACCGGGAGCGGAGCGATTGCTGTTACGATGAAGCTCGAGAAACCGGAATTAACGGTCACGGCCACAGATATCTATGGGCCGACCCTTGAGCTTGCTGAAAAAAATGCAGAACAGAATGGCGCGAAAATCGAATTTTTCCAAGGAGACCTTCTCCAGCCCCTCATCTCAAAAGGAAAGAAATTTGATATCATTCTATCAAACCCTCCGTATATACCGGAAAGGGATATCGAGTGGATGTCAGATGTAGTCACCAAGCACGAGCCGCATCGTGCCCTCTTTGCAGGGGAAGATGGACTGGATCTATACAAGCGCTTTATGGCAGAGCTGCCAGCTGTCATCAAAGACCGTGCCCTCATCGGTTTCGAGGTAGGAGTCGGCCAAAGTGCAGCAGTTTCTGCACTACTGCAAAAGACTTTTCCACAGGCCAATATCGAAACCATCTACGATATAAACGGCAAAGACCGGATGGTTTTTGCGGAGATCGGGTGACAGGCACCACCCGAATTTTGTCGAATAATAGAAACTAGAAAAATATTAATTTTAATAGTTTAAGAATCTGCCATCCTGTCCACACTGTGGATAGTGAAGGGATGGTGCCGGAAATGATGAACACAAAAACGATTGTGAAATTATATGTACTGATTTTATCCTTAGGAACCATTTTAAGTTTATATATACCGCAGACAGAAGTGACAGCTGATGAACCGATGGTAATACCAAATGAGGCCATCAGGCTGCGCATTCTGGCCAATAGCGATAATGAAGAAGACCAGGCGATTAAAAGAAAAGTAAGGGACGCAGTAAATGCAGAAATCACAGAGTGGGTGGCAGAGCTGACTTCTATCGAAGATGCCCGCGAACTGATCCAGTCCAGATTGCCTGAGATTCAGAAGATTGCCGAACAAGTAGTAGCTGAAGAAGGATCGAACCAGAGTGTAAATGCCGACTTTGGAAAAGTCAGTTTCCCGACGAAATTATACGGACAATTCTTGTATCCTGCAGGCGAATACGAAGCAATCTTAATCACTCTTGGCGAAGGACAAGGCGCCAACTGGTGGTGCGTGCTATTCCCTCCTCTATGCTTCCTTGACTTCTCAAACGGAGTAGCGGTAAGCGAAGGATTTGAAGAAGGAGAAAAGAAGGGAGTAGTACAAGCAGAAGAAGTCGCGGCTGACACAGACTCCGCAAAAGAAACCCCTCCGGTTTATACAGAGGAAGATGAAGAACCAGTAGAAGTAAAATTCTTCTTAGTGGAAATTTGGGAGAAAATCTTTGGTTAAGCCTTGCTGCAGAGCAGGGTTTTTCTTTTTGTGGCAGGTCCACAGTCAGCTTCGGACAGTGGGAGCGGGAAAAGTGGATATAGAGTCTGAACCCGGCTCAACTTCAGACAGAGCAGGCGGGAAACCTGGAATTTGAGTCCGAACCTGTGTCAACTTCAGACACAAAAGGGGGAAAAGCGCTCGTAGAGTCCGAACCTGTGTCAACTTCAGACACAAAAGGGGGAAAAAGCAACCGTAGAGTCTGAATCAGGTCTAACTTCAGACAGAAGGAGCAGGAAAAGTGACCCCAGAGTCTGAACCAGAGCCAACTTTACACACATAAGCGAGAAAAAGCACCCGAAGAGTCCAAACCCCGACCCCAAACCCATCGCTTTTTAGAATCATTTTAAAAATTGGAAATCAAATTACAATTAAGACAAGCATATAACATCTTTCTTTCATGCGTTTGATTCTCCCAAAAACGGATATTTAAAGGAGTGTAGCAACAAAACACAAACAAAAAAGGAGATGAAAGATTATGGCTAAAAACAACAATAATAACAACGATAAAATGTCTCGTGAGGAACGGGGACGCATGGGCGGAGAAGCAACAAGCCGCAACCATGATAAGGAATTCTATCAGGAAATCGGCTCCAAAGGCGGAGAAGCAACAGCTGAAAATCATGACAAGGAATTCTACCAGGAAATTGGACGTAAAGGCGGAGAAGCAACAAGTGAAAATCATGACCGCGATTTCTATGAAGAAATCGGCCGAAAAGGCGGCAACTCGAACGACTAAACCTGCCGCAGAAAATATGCATATGATAGTAATATAAACACGGCAGCCGCATCAGACAGCTGCCGTGTTTTATGTTTAAATCATAGTGTTTCGTCAAGGTGCTTCCTCTTTTCTGAAAATCTAGTTCTACTTTTTCTATTTTTTCATATTCATAGAGTAACAATAAGAAAATGGGGTGAAGAAATGGAAACAGGTGTAGTGAGATGTGCTCATGCTTCAGATGTGGAGAATCTGGCATCATTTCTGGAATCGGCAAACTTAAGTACGGACGGGATAAAGGAAGCAATTGAATATTTTTTAATTATGGAGAATGATTCGGGGGATATTAAGGCTACCCTGGGAATTGAACCCCATGGAAAGGTCGGTCTTTTGAGATCGCTTGTGATGACATCCACAGCAACTGAAAAAGATTTATTTATTTTGTTTGAACAAATATTAATGCTGGCCAGGGATCGGGGCATGGAGGCACTGTATCTCGCATCGAATAAACGAAATTCACTTGCCTTTTTCAGCCTGCTGGGTTTCAAAGAGGAAGAAACAGCACACTTGCCGGAAGTATTATTCATGTCAGAGCATGTTAAACACATCCTGACTGTGGATAACTCTTTCTTTTTGAAATTATCCATGTGAATTGTGGGTATCTTGCCAAAGTTATACACAAATCGGTCTTATTTATACACAATTTGTGGATAAGACTTGAGTTATCCAGCTTCTTCTACTATACTTTCCAAAGGAATGTTCAAAAAAAATGTCGAAAACATAGGAATTTTGACAGCAAAAAAACATTTTTTATGAAGGTGGATAACAATGATTACAAAAAGATGGTCGGTGGATAACAGTGTGGATAAAGAAGATAGTTATTCACAGTGTTCACAGGCTGCCGATCTGCTGAAAAATAATGAAGTGGTCGCTTTTCCAACAGAAACCGTATATGGATTAGGCGGGAATGCGAAAAATGATGAAGCGGTCAAAAAAATATTCGAGGCAAAAGGACGTCCGAGTGATAATCCACTGATTATCCACATTGCTGATAAAGCTCAGCTGAACGCTTTTTTAACGGAAATTCCTCAAAAGGCGCAGACGCTGATGGAACAATTTTGGCCGGGACCGCTTACGCTCATTTTTAATCTAAAGGAAGGTGTTCTTTCCCATTATGCAACGGCTGGTTTATCCACAGTGGCTGTGAGAATGCCGGATCATCCGGTGGCCCTGGAGCTGCTGAAGAAAACAGGGCTGCCCATTGCGGCTCCAAGTGCGAACCGGTCAGGACGGCCAAGTCCGACAACGGCTGACCATGTCTGGGAAGACCTGAATGGAAGAATTGCCGGATTAGTGGATGGAGGTCCGACTGGTGTTGGTGTGGAATCAACCGTTGTGGATTGTACGGCTGAAGTGCCTGTGATCTTAAGGCCGGGCGGCATTACAAGAGAACAGCTGGAAGAGGTTGTCGGAGAGGTCAGCGTAGACCCGGCATTAGCGGATGAAAGCCAGGCGCCGAAATCTCCGGGCATGAAGTACCGTCACTATGCGCCGGATGCACCTCTTTATTTAGTAGAAGGAACAAGAGAGGATATCCAGCAATTTGTTGAGGATAAGAAGCAGGAAGGTCTTTCAGTTGGCGTTCTGACGACAGTGGAAAACCGGGAATTCTATCATGCTGACTATGTGTATGCCTGCGGGCAGCGGGAAAAGCTTGAGACCGTGGCAAGCTCCCTCTATGAAGCGTTAAGATATTTCAATACAACAGATGCTGATGTTATTTTCTGTGAGATGTTTCCGGGGGAAGGCGTCGGGCATGCCATCATGAACCGCCTGATGAAAGCGGCTGGACACAGGGTCATTAGCAGATAATAAAGAAACCGTTTCGTCATGAAGCGGTTTTTTGTTTTGTAAAAGAGGAAGGGCATTCTAAATCCGCCTGGACGTGCATATGCTGAATTAGCAAGTCCAAGGGAGGCGGAAAAATGTCTGCGATGATCGGGGAAATTTTAACACTGGCTTTAATGGCATTCGCATTGGGAATGGATGCCTTTTCAGTAGGTCTTGGCATGGGGATGTACAAACTCCGCCTCAGACAAATAGCTAAAATCGGCATCACCATTGGGCTTTTCCATGTCTGGATGCCTTTATTGGGAATGATAGCAGGCAGATTCCTTTCAAATACATTTGGAGCCATTGCCGGATATGCTGGCGGGGGGCTGCTCCTTTTATTAGGCGTGCAGATGATTTGGTCAAGCTTCAGGGATGAGGAAGACAGCTTAATTACGCCAGTGGGCATAGGGCTGCTGATTTTTGCACTGAGCGTCAGCCTTGATAGTTTTTCAGTCGGCCTAAGCCTCGGAATCTACGGAGCTAAAACATTCCTGGTACTCGTCTTCTTCGGAGCCGGTGCCACTATCCTAACATGGGCAGGCCTCCTCACCGGCAGAAAAGTCCAAAGCTGGATCGGCTCCTACAGCGAAGCTCTCGGTGGTGCCATCCTCCTGGCTTTTGGGGTAAAGCTTTTAATAGGGTGACAGGCACCGCCCGAATTTTGTCGAATACCGAGTAGGGAATGCTACCGGTGTTTAAATGTTAATATTTTGTGAAAAATGAAAGGGTGCGTGCTGCCCTTTTTCTTTTTTTGCATGGGAGCTATAGGTGTTATAGGAAAATTGTCTTATAATGTAAGAAAAGTATGGATAAAGTTTTTTGAGGTTAAACCGATATAAAAGAAGGGAGAGTTTCTATGGCAAATGTATTATTTGTTTGTACGGGAAATACGTGCAGAAGCCCGATGGCAGAAGCCATTTTAAAAAGCAGATCGATTCCCGGTGTGGAAGTGAAGTCGGCTGGCGTATTTGCGGCAGATGGGAGTGAGGCGTCCGCGAATACGAAAAGTGTGCTGGAGGAGAACGGAATTTCGCTTCAGCATCAATCATCCAGTATGAGTGAAAATTTAATAGATTGGGCGACCTATATTTTAACGATGACAGCCGGCCACAAAAATACGATTCTGTCCATGTTTCCTGGTGCCGAGGGCAAAACCTTCACATTAAAAGAGTTTGCCGGAGCAGCGGGAGATATTATTGATCCATATGGGGGGCCGGTTGAGATATATAGAAGTACATTTAAAGATCTGAATGAAGCGATTGAACAAATTTTGGATCGCGTCAAGAGAGAAGATTAATCAGGGGGACAACATAATGGGGGAGAAAAAGGGCTATAAATTCGACCTTAGGAAAAAGCTCGTATTATTCATCACATCGCTGGCCATCATTACATACACAACAAGTGCTGTATTTCTTTACTTTTTATTTCCAAGCATTGAAGAAGTGCTTCCATTTGGAGAGGCTGTTTTTACTATTTTAACCTTAGGAATGGGGATTTTCTGGTCAGGTGTTCTTGCTTTTTTTGCTGCAGGCTTTATTATCAAACCATTGCAGAAACTTGAAAAAACGGCTCTTATGGCTGCCAATGGGGATATAGGCCAGGACGCAGAGCTTTCCAAGTCGGATGATGAGATCCGTTCATTAGGCATTGCATTCAATCATATGCTTTTCAATTTAAGAGATATGGTTCAAAAAATTGACGAGAACTTCAAAGAAACGAATGAAAAAGTCATCGCGATGTCCTCCGAGTCCTCGGCAGCTGCAGAGCAGGCAGACTCGATTGCCAGAACCATCAGCGAGATTTCCCAGGGAGCAGATAGTTCTGCCGTGTCCATTCAGTCAACAGCTGAATCCATGGAAGATGTCCTGCGCATTGCCCAGGAAGTCCAGGATACAGCAAAAGCATCACAAAATGTTTCCGGTGAAATGGTTCAGGACCTGATGGAATCAAAGAAGGTGATCCATTCACTTATTTCCGGCATAGAAAAACTGGCCCAGGATAATGAGGAATCACTTCAGACAGTAAAGCGTCTTGAGCAAAATGCCGTAAAGGTAGAGCAGATTATACAGCTGGTCGGTGACATTGCAGCCCAGACGAATCTTCTTGCTTTAAATGCTTCCATTGAAGCAGCCCGAGCGGGTGACCATGGCAAAGGATTTGCCGTAGTCGCTGAAGAAGTGCGGAAGCTTGCAGATGAGAGTGCTAAGGCGGTCCAGGGCATCTCGGAGCTGATACAGAACATACAGGAAGAGGTCCGCAATGTTGTCACGCAAATCTCATATCAGGTGGAGACTGCTAATAATGAAGTGAAAAAAGGCACGAAAACAAATGAAGTGATTGAGGAAATGGCGAAAGTGGTCAATGAAATGGCTGCTTCAGTGTCTGCCATTTCAGGACTGGTGGATTCCCAGATGGAAGGCATTCAGCATACATCTACCCAATCTCAGGAAGTAGCAGCCATTGCGGAAGAAACATCAGCAGGCGCACAGGAGGTTTCAGCTGCCACCCAGCACCAGACTGCGGTCATCGGCAATGTGGAAAAGCTCGCCATCGAGCTAAAAGAACAGGCAGAAAAATTAAATAGCACCATAACGAAATTTAAATTATAAGGGAGCCCAAAATGTGGCTCCCTTTCTTTATATTTTCAAGGTTTTGTGTCAAAATAAAAGCATAATGTCAAAATAAAGCGCTTCAAACTGGAGGGTTTCATTATGAAAATTGCAATCGCATCAGATCATGGCGGACTTAATCTCCGCGAAGAAATCAAAAACCTAATGGATGAAATGGGCATTGAATATGAAGATTTCGGCTGTGAATGCGAAACTTCGGTAGATTATCCGGATTATGCATTGCCTGTTGCCGAAAAGGTAGCGGGCGGTGAATTCGATAAAGGCATTCTGATCTGCGGAACTGGGATCGGCATGAGCATCTCTGCCAACAAAGTAAAGGGAATCCGCTGTGCACTTGTGCATGATGTATTCAGTGCAAAAGCAACCCGTGAACATAATGACAGCAACATCCTCGCTATGGGTGAACGAGTGATAGGACCAGGCCTGGCTCGTGAAATTGCAAAAGTATGGCTTTCAACAGATTTTGAAGGCGGCCGCCATGAAAACCGTGTCGGAAAGATTACTGCTTACGAAACGAAGTAAACTTTCGAAAGGGTGAGCTTTTTGATCGATCAATGGAAAAAAGAATTTGATGCAATCATACGTGAATTCAGCGAACAAGTTCCTTTAAGTGAGAAGCATCTTCTTGCAGTGGGCTGCAGCACAAGTGAAGTCGCCGGGAAACGAATAGGCACAGCCGGAACGGAACGAGTGGCTGAAATGATTTTTGAGCGTCTGGACAAGCTCCGCCAGGACACAGGGGCTGCTCTGGCTTTTCAATGCTGCGAACATTTGAACAGGGCATTAGTTGTTGAACGGGCTGTTGCCGAGGCAAGAAATCTGGATGAAGTAGCTGTCATTCCTCACCGCACGGCCGGCGGCGCGATGGCGACATACGCCTATGAACACTTCAAAGATCCTGTCATGGTCGAGTTTATCAAGGCAGATGCCGGCATTGATATCGGCGACACACTGATCGGCATGCACCTGAAGCATGTCGCTGTTCCAATCAGGACCTCCCAAAAATCAGTCGGCGAGGCCCACGTCACCCTGGCTAAAACAAGGCCGAAACTCATCGGCGGGGTCCGGGCGATCTATGAACGGAACGCTGAGAATGAATCCTGCAGATGATTTAATATTAATTTGCTGCCCCAATCACCTGGTGATTGGGGCTTTAATAATTTATCCTGGTTGGATTCTGATTTTTTTAGTTTCATCTACTGGCCGCCATTCGGACAGAAAAAGGGGGAAACCAGTCGGATGAGTCCGAACTTGGATTAACTTTGGACAGAGAAAGCAGAAATCGGGGATCCAGAGTCAGAAGTTTGGCCAACTTCGGACAGAGAAAGCAGAAATCTGGGGTTCAGAGTCCGAACCGAGCACAACTTCGGACAGAAAAAAGCAAATTCCCGTAAATAGAGTCCGAACCCTCCACGCCATTAGGATGGTGACAGGTACCCATACCAATCTGCCAAACTGGTATAGGTGCCTGTCACTTTTTCAGAAAACGTGCTAAAATAAAAAAGAATTTTCACAAAAAGATCGATACATAGAAATGGAAAGCCCATAGAGGCTTGCCATCATTAAAAGTGTGTTGGAGAAAAGGGAGGATTCTTATGAAGCATTTAGCACAGCAGGATGAGCAGGTTTTCAAGTCGATTCAGGAAGAATTAGGACGTCAGAGAACAAAGATTGAATTAATCGCTTCTGAAAACTTTGTCAGTGAAGCGGTAATGGAAGCACAGGGTTCTGTTTTAACAAACAAGTATGCAGAAGGCTATCCGGGCCGCCGCTATTATGGCGGTTGTGAGCATGTGGACGTAGTCGAAGATTTAGCCCGTGACCGTGCGAAAGAAATTTTCGGTGCAGAGCATGTTAACGTTCAGCCGCATTCAGGTGCACAGGCAAACATGGCCGTATACTTCACTGTTTTAGAGCAGGGAGATACTGTTCTTGGTATGAATCTATCCCATGGCGGACATTTAACTCATGGCAGCCCTGTTAACTTCAGCGGCGTGCAGTACAATTTCGTCGAATATGGCGTGGATAAAGAAACACACCGCATCGACTATGAAGATGTTCTTGAAAAAGCCCGCACGTCTAAGCCGAAATTAATTGTAGCGGGCGCAAGTGCCTATCCGCGTGAAATTGACTTCAAGCGTTTCCGTGAAATTGCCGATGAAGTCGGTGCCATGCTGATGGTTGATATGGCTCATATTGCAGGCCTTGTAGCTGCTGGGCTTCATCAGAATCCGGTTCCGTTCGCGGACTTTGTTACAACTACTACTCATAAGACATTGCGCGGACCGCGCGGCGGCATGATTCTCTGCAAAGAAGAATACGCGAAGAAAATTGATAAATCCATTTTCCCTGGAATCCAAGGCGGTCCTTTAATGCACGTCATTGCGGCAAAAGCGGTTGCTTTCGGCGAAGCACTTCAGGATGATTTCAAAACCTATGCAGGCAATATCATTTCGAATGCCAAAAAGCTTGCTGAAGCATTGCAGGCTGAAGGAATTGATCTTGTATCACAGGGTACAGACAACCATTTGCTGCTGGTTGATCTCCGCTCCCTTGGCCTAACAGGGAAAGTAGCTGAGAAGGTCCTTGATGAGGTCGGCATTACAGTCAACAAAAACACCATTCCTTTCGATCCGGAAAGCCCATTTGTCACAAGCGGCATCCGCATCGGTACAGCGGCTGTTACATCCCGCGGATTTGGCGAAAAAGAAATGCAGGATATTGCATCCATCATTGCCTTCACACTAAAAAATCATGAAGATGAAGGGAAGCTTCAGGAAGCGGCGCAACGCGTAGAAGCCTTAACAGGCAGCTTCACTTTATATCCTGAATATTAATCAATCAGCCGGTCTCAGCTTGAGGCCGGTTTTTCTATGTAATAATGACTTTTCTTTTACAGATACGAATCATAGTTGCCGATGGAATTGTTTTTCTGTAAAATTAGACGAAGTGTGGTTCGACTAATCTGCATAATGAAAAGGAGAGATACTCATGGCAAAGGTTTACGTTTTTGATCATCCATTAATTCAGCATAAGCTTACATACATTCGTGAAAAGAGTACGGGAACAAAGGAATTCCGCGAGCTTGTCGATGAAGTGGCAACACTGATGGCATTCGAGATTACGCGGGACATGCCTTTAGAAGAAATCACAATTGATACACCAGTCAGCACGATGAAGTCCAATGTACTTGCAGGTAAGAAGATAGGGATTATCCCAATTCTGCGCGCGGGAATTGGAATGGTTGACGGCATCCTTAAGCTGATTCCAGCTGCAAAAGTGGGTCATATCGGTTTGTACCGGGACCCGGAAACCCTGCAGCCAGTTGAATACTATGTGAAGCTTCCGAGTGATGTTGAAGAAAGAGATTTCATCGTAGTTGACCCTATGCTTGCAACGGGCGGCTCTGCGGTTGAAGCCATCCATTCTCTTAAAAAGCGCGGAGGCAAAAACATTAAATTCATGTGCCTGATTGCAGCTCCTGAAGGCGTAGAAGCTGTGAAAGAAGCTCACCCTGACGTTGATATCTACATTGCAGCATTAGACGAAAAACTGAACGAAAAAGGCTATATCGTCCCTGGTTTGGGCGATGCAGGCGACCGTTTATTCGGAACGAAATAAAATCATCAGCAGCGAACAGACAAAAAGATTGAAAATATCTTTTAAAAAAGGAAGGTGCTCGAAATGGATCGTCCGATTAAAGTAATGACAATTTTCGGGACAAGGCCGGAAGCCATTAAAATGGCCCCTCTTGTTCTTGAACTTCAAAAACACCCTGAGCATTTTGAATCGATTGTGACTGTGACGGCACAGCATCGCGAAATGCTTGATCAGGTATTAAATATTTTTAAGGTCACACCCGATTATGACCTGAATATCATGAAAGACCGCCAGACACTGGTGGATGTAACTACACGCGGACTTGAGGGCCTTGATAAGATCATGAAGGAAGTAAAGCCGGATATCGTGCTTGTTCACGGTGATACCACTACAACATTTATCGCAAGCCTAGCCGCATTCTATAACCAGATTGTCGTCGGTCATGTGGAAGCGGGACTGCGCACATGGAATAAATACTCTCCATTCCCTGAGGAAATGAACCGCCAGCTTACAGGTGTCATGGCTGATCTGCATTTCTCGCCAACATCGAAGTCAGCTGAAAACCTCTTAAATGAGAATAAAAAGAACGACAGTATTTTCATCACCGGAAACACGGCAATTGATGCACTTAAAACAACTGTTAAAGACACATACCACCATGAAGTCCTTGAGAAAATCGGCGATGACCGCCTTGTGCTTCTGACTGCACACCGCCGTGAAAACCTGGGCGAGCCGATGCGCAACATGTTCAAGGCTATTAAAAGACTGGTGGAAGAACAGAAAGATATGCAAGTCGTATATCCCGTTCATATGAACCCTGCTGTACGGGAGATTGCATCTGAAATCCTTGGCAGCGATAGCCGCATTCACCTGATTGAGCCGCTTGACGTCATAGATTTCCATAACTTTGCTTCAAGAGCTCATCTGATTCTGACCGATTCAGGCGGAGTTCAGGAAGAAGCGCCATCACTTGGTGTGCCTGTCCTTGTTCTGCGTGATACAACGGAAAGGCCTGAAGGAATTGAAGCAGGAACCCTTAAGCTTGCCGGCATTGAGGAACAGCCAATTTACGAACTGGCAACAGAGCTTCTGACTGATGGGGCAGCTTATGAAAGAATGGCTAAAGCTGTAAACCCATATGGAGACGGAAATGCTTCCAGGAGAATTTGTGATGCTATCCGCTACCATTTTAAACAGACGAATGATCGTCCGGAAGAATATAAACCGCAAAACTAATAGAAATGCACCTCTCTTAAGTTGAGGTGCATTTTTCTGTTCTATTTTCAAAAGGGGAGGGGAGAAGCGGGCATCATTACTTGAAAAACAACATGGTTGATATGTTGGTGGTTGAGTGGTTGAAGTTGAACAGAGAAATCTATTTTATTTTTATGTTAAAAGTCTCTTTCCCCGTAAAGCTGGAAAAGTTATGATAGAGTATAGAAGAAACAGAAAGCAGGTACGAACAGAAATAGTAAGCGGTTAACAGGTTGATGGTTGGATGGTTGTTTGCAAAATGTTGATATATCCACGTTTCCAAAGAGTTTAGAGTGATCAAATGACATACTCATGGTTAAAGAAATAGCGGCAGAAATGACATCATTAACCGTAGAAAATGACCATGGTGGTTTTGTTGGCGGTTAGGTGGTTAGTCATGGGTAATGCCCGGCGAGAGCTGGGTGATCGGCAAGATACCAAGAAAGGTGCTGAAGGACGTTGGCAAATCAGTATTTGACAATGAAGGAGCTTAAAGAGGCACTTCCGGACATACCTGAGAATAGCTTAAAGCGTTATTTGCAGGAGCATGCAGAATACATAAATTATCGGAAGGAACATAATCGTTATAAAATCCAGGCTTCCGAAATTGAAAAGCTTAAATTTATCCGGAAATTATATTCAGATGGGCTGAAAAAAGAGGAAGTCACAGCAAAGCTTGAGGATGCAGGAATTCCGGTCATCATAACAGTGGAGGATGAGGAAGAAGGCAGCTCCACCTCACTTGTGAATGTGAATTCCGAACTGACAGATATGAAAAAGCTTGTCAGTTTCCTCGTGCAGCAAAACGAGCAATCCCGTCTTACCCAGAATAAAATCAGAGAACAAAACAAACAGCTGATTCATGAGGTGCACGAGCTCAAACTCACAATTGAAGATTTAAGAAATGCCCATGCACAAGGCTATGAAAAAGAGAGCGAAAAAGTCACTTCCCTCTATGAAAAACTGATGGCAACACAAAAGTCCGTAGAAGAAGTAGCCGGTGCATTAGAGGCTGAAAAAAGCAAAAGCATCTGGCAGAAGATATTTGGAAAGTAAAGGAGTGCCCGAATTGCAAGACTTACGTTTAGACTGCTGTCTGCGGGGTATTGGCATAATGATTTTATATACCCGGGAGGTCGAATAAATGAGAGCATTAGCCGTTTTAGAAGGGGCATTGATTGTCTGGATCATCATGCTGCTGGGTTCATTAATGGGAACCTTCATGTCCGAAGGTCTTATCGCCCTGGTATTTAAACTGGCAGAAGGAAAAGGAATCCTGCTTACAGTATTACTGATAGCTGCGACTATAGCGGATATGTGGAGAGATAAAAAGCGGGACCATTTAATTCAAAAAGGAAAACTGGAACCGAATCAGCTGTTTTAATACATAAAGGGAGAAAGCCATCATTTATTTGATGGCTTTTTAATAATCTAAAAGTACTATTTTCTGAAAATACAAAAAACTATATTGATAATCAATTGAAAGATAGATAGTATTAATTATACGGAATATTGTATATTGGTCAGTTTTTGAAAAGGAGATGAAGGTTTGAAAAGGTTAAGGTTATTGTTAATCGTATTCACATTAGTTTTAAGTTCTGCAGCTTTTTCTGGAAATATGGTGAATGCGAAAGAACGGTCCGGGGAGAAATTAAGTCAAGCCCATCCTAAAAAGGCAGGCTTTAATCCGCAGAAATTGAAGGGTATTGATAAAGCCATTACGGAGGCTATTGCGGATGGTGTTACGCCTGGTGCAGTAGTTCTTGTAGCCAAGGATGGAAAGATTGTCAAAGAGGAAGCGTACGGATATGCACAAAAGTATGATATGGGGGAATTACTCGAGAACCCCAGAAAAATGAAAAAGAAAACAATGTTCGACCTTGCTTCCGTTACGAAGGTAATGGGAGCAACCCAGGGCATTATGAAACTTGTCAATGATGGGAAACTCTCAGTAAATGACAGGGTATCTGATTTTATTCCAGAGTTTGCCCAGCATGGGAAACAGGATATTACAGTCGCTGACCTGCTGACACACACCTCTGGTTTAACTCCCTGGAAGCCGACATACCTTTATGCGGATAATTCGGAAGAGGTACTGAATTATATAAACAAGCTGCCCCTTGAATACCCGACTGGCACAGACAGAAGATATAGCGATTTTAGCTTTATGATGCTGGGTTTTTTGATTGAAGAGATCAGTGGACAAAAATTGGATAAGTACTTAGAAGAAAATATTTATAAGCCCTTAAAAATGCATGATACGAAGTTTACTCCACCGGACTATTTCAAGAAAAAGATTGCAGCTACCTCATGGGGAAATCCTTATGAGTATAAAATGATTGATGACCCTAATTTCGGGTACTATGTTGAAGAAAGCCCGGACATGTTCAAATACTGGAGAAATTACACCTTAGTCGGAGAAGTTAATGATGGGAATAGCTTTTATGGAAATAAAGGGGTTGCAGGCCATGCCGGTTTATTTTCGACAGCAAGGGACCTTGCTGTATTGGGCCAGACCATGTTAAATGGCGGAACATATGGGAAAACAAAAATGTATGATCAAGAAGTGATTGATACCTTTACCTCTCCTCAGCGCTTTGGCCAGGGATATGGCTGGGAGCTGGATAAAAGCTGGTATATGGGAGATCACTATTCTGACAAAGCTTTTGGCCATACTGGTTTTACTGGAACACAGGTTATTATCGATCCAGAGGAAAACCTTCAGATTATCCTGCTGACAAATAAACAAAACAATGGCCCTTTACCAAGCGGATCATACCGGAGCACAGGCGCTCTTTCCAAAGAAGTAGCCAATATTGTTTATGAATCCTTGAACTAGCCGTAATATTATATAGATTTACGCATACAAGGCATCTATTCAGCCCACCCTAAAACAAAAAGAGGGTGGGTTTTCTAATGAAAAAATTCTTACTGTCCATAACAGTCTTATCCTTGTTTTGGAGTCAAACTCCCGTTTCTGCACGGACACTTTCACACCCGCCTATACCGGAAGAGTCACCTGATATAGAAAAAGTGGCCATTGTAGTACTGAAGGATCCAAAAAATGAACAGGAAATAAAACAAATGATAGAACAAAACCCTGATCTGCAAATCAGGCATACATTCAATCATGCATTAAATGGCTTTTCTGTTAAAGGAAAGCCATCTGCATTGCAAAGCCTGCAAAGAATAGAGTCAGTCTCTGCTGTGTCACCGGTTAATACCTATCATGTTCATTCCAATGACAATATCAAGATGATTGGCGGCCTGAATGCCAGAGGCTATTATGATGAAAATAATCAGCGCCTCACAGGAAAGGGTGTAAAAGTAGGTGTGATCGACACCGGCATCGATTATAATCATCCCGACTTGCGAAGAAGCTATGGCGGCGGGCATGATCTGGTGGATAATGATAGAGATCCGATGGAAACGAAGGCTGCCGGGGGACAAGGCACACTGCATGGCACTCACGTCGCGGGTATCATTGCAGCAAATGGCAGGATCCAGGGGGTTGCACCGGAAGCAACCATCATCGCCTACAGGGCTCTCGGACCAGGCGGAAGCGGAACAACAGAACAGGTGATAGCAGCCATCGAACAGGCCATAAAGGATAAGGTGGATGTATTAAACCTTTCATTGGGAAATAACGTAAACGGGCCTGACCTTCCGATAAGCATGGCCCTGAATAAAGCGGTTGAGAAAGGAATAACGGCAGTCACTTCATCAGGCAACTCGGGACCGAATATTTGGACCGTCGGATCTCCGGGAACAGCGTCGAAGGCTATTTCTGTCGGAGCCTCTACACCAACGATAAAGGTGCCATTTTTGAGCATAAACGGACGTGAAATCCGCCTTGATTTGCTGCAGGGTTCAAAGGAATGGGAATTTGACCGCTCGTATGAAATGATCTATGGAGGACTCGGGCACCCGGATGAATTGAAGAATGCGGAAGGAAAAATGGTTCTGGTGGAAAGAGGGGAACTAACGTTTACTGATAAGGCATTCCATGCCATGGAAGCAGGAGCAGAGGGAATTATTATCTTTAATAATACAAAAGGCAGGTTCTTCGGCAATCTGGACAGCGAGGTTCCTATTCCGGCAGCGGCGCTTTCAAAGGAAGAAGGAGAGGAGCTCAAGAAGCTTATGAAGGAAGGACGGCTCCTTGCCCGGACTAATATAATAGAAGAAAGGGACATACTGGCTGACTTCAGCTCCCGCGGGCCCGTTACATCCACATGGGAAATTAAACCGGATGTTGTGGCACCGGGAGTCGCTATAAATAGCACCATTCCCGGCGGATACCTGCCGCTTCAGGGAACAAGCATGGCCGCTCCGCATGTAGCGGGTGCCTGTGCCATCTTAAAACAGGCTCATCCCGAATGGGGACCGGAACAGATTAAGGCGGCACTCATGAATACCGCTAAGCTTATTAGGAACGCGGAAGGACAAACATATAGAACTTATGAGCAGGGGGCAGGCAGAATCCAGCTTGCTCAGGCGCTGAAATCAGAAACGCTTGTAATTCCGGCTTCCATGCAATTCGGCAAATTCCAGATCGCAGACAGGCTGCATGACCACAGCAGTTTTATAACGGTTGAAAATCTAAGTGAAAAAACACAGTCTTATTCCTTTTCCGTACCCTATAAGCAGCAGGGCATCAATTGGGAAATGCCTATGACGTTTCAATTGAACCCGGGCGAAAAGAAAAAGGCTGAAATTAAAATGTCAGCTGATCCAACCCTTTTAAAGAAAAAGATTCATGATGGATACCTTCTATTGAAAGCAGGTGCAGAGAGTATTCATATTCCATACCTTTATGTGCTGGAAGAGCCGGATTATCCAAGAGTGATGGGATTCGGAATCGGCAAAGGAGATAAGCCTGGCACATATCGCTATGAAGTGTATCTGCCTGGCGGGGCGGAGGAATTCGGAATTGCGATGTTTGATTCGGAAAGTCTCCGGTTCATGGGATTTCTGGATTGGAAAAGAAATGCCGGCAAGGGGCAGCTGCTGCAGGAAATCCCTGCTGATAAGCTGCCTGGGCCGGGGCTGTATCTGGCGAAAGTGTTTGCCAAAAAGGCCGGCAGGGAAGACTGGATTGAAACCTATCTATTTGTAAGGCCGGATGGCCAGCTGGGGGATCCGGAGCCTTCAGCAGATCAGAAGAGGTTACTAGGCAAGTAAAAAACAAAGCGTTTCTAGGGGCGATGCAGAATCTCGCTCCTTTTTCAATAGAAATCCGAAAATTAAATGTGATAAATATGTGAACATACCATATTTTTACCTTTTTGTTTGTGAACTTTTTCACTCCAAACGCATTGACATTGACAAAGCCCTATTGTATGCTTACAAAGGGTAAAAGATGATAGGGTTTTCAAAATATTTTTGCAGACATATTTCCCACTTCTGCATGATGTTTAACTGATTTTTTACGGCCTCAAAACCCTCATACCATTCTCTTTAAGGGAGGATGCGTTTTTATGCGTCAAAAAGACCGCAACCCATTTAAGGCGATGGCCTTAATGTCCGCCATTCTTTCTCAGTTAGCAGGTTCGGTGCTCATTGGCATTTTCGCCGGAAGATGGCTTGACAGCAAGGCAGGAACTGAGCCTTTATTCCTTTTAATCGGCTTGTTCATTGGACTTGGCGCCGGGATTTACGCCATGCTTCGTCTAATCCAACATTTTTTCACAGGAGAATGAACATCATGCCGGAAATCAAAGCAACTTTTCTGAGACAGCGAAAATACATATTCCTTTTGTTGTCTGTTTACGTTCTCGGCTGGGGCTTTACACCATATCAATCTATTTTTCTTGGCTTGATCTTTGGTACATGCTTAAGTCTGTTCAATTTGTGGCTGATTTCACGAAAGGCGCTGCAATTTGGAGAGGCGGTTGAGAGAGGCGAGAAGGTGCGTTCACTTGGAACGGTATCCAGGATGGCTACAGCAGTATTTGCTGTTATGATTGCCCTGGAATATCCTGATAAGCTGCATCTGATCAGTGTGGTATTTGGATTAATGACATCCTATATTGTCATTATGATAGATTATTTTCTTCAATCTTTTCATTTACGTAAATAGCGGGAAGAGAGGTGAACACTATTGCATCATGAAGCTCCTATAAAGGAATTTTTAGGATTGAATTTTAACTTATCAAATGTACTGATGATTACAGTGGCAAGTGCTATTGTCTTCATTATTGCTTTGCTTTCAACCCGTCGATTGGCCATGAAACCAACGGGGATGCAAAACTTCTTCGAATGGATTATGGATTTTGTTAAGAATATCATTAACAGTACGATGGACTGGAAGACAGGCGGAAGATTCCATATCCTTGGATTAACCCTGATCATGTATATTTTTGTATCAAACATGCTCGGACTTCCGTTCGCGATCACTTATGATCACACTTTATGGTGGAAATCGCCAACAGCCGATCCTGTTATCACCTTAACATTAGCGGCAATGGTAGTCGGGCTTTCGCATTATTATGGCGTAAAGCTTAAAGGAGTAGGAGAATACGGCCGGGATTTTATCAGGCCAATGCCTTTCTTGTTCCCATTGAAAATCATTGAAGAGTTTGCAAACACTCTGACATTGGGACTTCGTCTTTACGGTAACATCTATGCAGGTGAAATACTGCTGACATTGCTTGTCGGAGGTCTCGCACATGCCGGTGTAGGCGGAATGCTTGCCGCAATTATACCGACACTCGTATGGCAGGGATTCTCAATCTTTGTCGGATCAATCCAGGCATTCATTTTCTGTATGTTAACAATGGTTTATATGGCACACAAAGTGAGCCAGGACCATTAATATATACCTGTTCATTTTATGGACAAAACTTATTAAACAAATAAATTTTCATACAATTTAAGGAGGAACTCAATAATGGGTCTTTTAGCAGCAGCAATTGCAATCGGTTTAGCAGCACTAGGTGCCGGTATCGGTAACGGTCTTATCGTATCAAAAACAGTCGAAGGTATGGCTCGCCAGCCAGAAGCTCGCGGTATGCTTCAAACTACAATGTTCATCGGGGTTGCGTTAGTTGAGGCCGTTCCGATCATTGGCGTTGTTATCGCGTTCATGGTTATCGGCGGTTAATTAATACTGTACCAATCGTTCAAAAATGGCGAAGATCATTCCATGAACCTTCGCCATTCCTTTATGTTTTTTTACCGTAAACTAATTCGGAATCATGTATATGACTCCGTTTCATAAGTGGAACAACTCTTGAAGGGAGTGAATCGAGGGTGTTAACAAACAGTCTAGTTTTAGGCGCTGCAGGCGGCGGTTTTAACGGCGGGGACATTTTGTACCAGCTGATCATGTTCATTATCTTGTTGGCATTGCTGAAAAAATTCGCGTGGGGTCCGTTAATGGGCATTATGCAGCAGCGTGAAGAGCACATTGCCAGTGAAATTCAAGCGGCTGAAGAAAGCCGTACAGAAGCAAAGAAGCTTTTAGAAGAGCAAAGAAATCTTTTAAAAGAAGCACGTACAGAAGCACAGGGCCTTATTGAAAATGCGAAGAAACAAGGCGATGTACAGCGTGAGGAAATCGTTGCGGCTGCCCGCACTGAGTCTGAGCGCATTAAAGAATCTGCTAAGCTTGAAATCGAGCAGCAGAAAGAACAGGCGGTTGCCGCTATCCGCGAGCAGGTCGCTTCATTGTCTGTCCTAATTGCTTCCAAGGTTATCGAGAAGGAACTAAGTGCAGCTGATCAGGAAAAGCTGATCAATGAATACATTCAAGAGGCAGGAGAAAAGCGATGACGGGCTCCACAGTAGCAAAGCGCTACGCGTTGGCTCTTTTCCAGCTTGCGAATGAACACCAGCTTCTTGACCAAATGGAAGAAGAGCTTCGTGCAGTGAAAGAAGTAGTAAACCATAACTCAGATTTAAAGTCTGTTTTGAAATCTCCAAAGCTTTCAATTGAGAAGAAAAAAGAGATTTTAAAAGAAGCATTTGCATCTGTGAACACGTTTGTACTAAACACGTTAATGATATTAATTGAACGCCACCGCGAAGATCATATCTCTGATGTGGCAGATCATTTTATAAGCCTGGCGAATGACAAAAAAGGAATTGCGGATGCAAAAGTGTACACTGTCCGTCCGCTATCTGAAGCAGAGAAGGAAGCATTATCTGTGTCATTTGCAGCAAAGGTTGGGAAAAAATCACTTCGTATTGACAATATTGTTGATACTAACTTGCTCGGCGGCATCAAGCTTCGAATCGGAAACCGGATTTTCGACGGCAGCTTGCGCGGAAAGCTAGAGCGTCTTGAACGTCAATTGTTAGGCTAAGATTCGTAGATAGGGGTGAAACTCATGAGCATCAATGCTGAAGAAATCAGTGCGCTGATAAAAAAGCAAATCGAAAACTATCAGTCGGAAATTCAAGTGAGTGATGTAGGTACGGTTATCTCTGTTGGTGACGGTATCGCTCGTGCTCATGGCCTCGACAATGTCATGGCTGGAGAACTTGTTGAATTTTCAAACGGCGTTATGGGTATGGCACAAAACCTTGAAGAAAATAACGTCGGTATTATCATTTTAGGACCATTTACAGAAATCCGTGAAGGCGATGAAGTACGCCGTACTGGCCGCATCATGGAGGTACCGGTTGGTGAAGAACTGATCGGCCGCGTAGTAAACCCTCTTGGACAGCCAGTAGATGGCATGGGACCAATCAACACTACAAAATCCCGTCCGATTGAAAGCCCGGCACCAGGTGTTATGGATCGTAAATCCGTACACGAGCCGCTTCAAACAGGAATTAAGGCGATTGACGCACTTGTGCCAATCGGCCGCGGACAGCGTGAGTTAATCATCGGTGACCGTCAAACAGGTAAAACATCCGTTGCAATCGATACAATCCTGAACCAAAAAGATCAGGATATGGTATGTATCTATGTGGCAATCGGACAAAAAGAATCTACAGTTCGTAATGCAGTAGAAACACTTCGTAAGCAAGGTGCGCTTGATTACACAATTGTTGTAACAGCATCTGCATCACAGCCTGCTCCAATGCTATACCTGGCTCCTTACGCTGGGGTAACAATGGGTGAAGAGTTCATGTACAACGGCAAGCACGTTCTTGTTGTGTATGATGACTTAACAAAGCAAGCTTCTGCTTACCGTGAACTTTCATTGCTATTGCGCCGTCCTCCAGGCCGTGAAGCATATCCAGGGGACGTATTCTACTTGCACAGCCGCTTATTAGAGCGCGCTGCAAAGCTAAGTGATGCGAAAGGTGCAGGTTCAATCACTGCGCTTCCATTTATCGAAACACAAGCAGGCGATGTTTCTGCTTACATTCCGACAAACGTTATCTCAATCACTGACGGACAAATTTTCCTTCAGTCTGACCTATTCTTCTCCGGTGTACGTCCGGCGATCAACGCAGGTCTTTCTGTATCACGTGTAGGTGGATCTGCACAAATCAAAGCAATGAAAAAGGTTGCAGGTACACTGCGTCTTGACCTTGCTTCATACCGTGAACTAGAATCATTTGCCCAGTTCGGTTCTGACCTTGATAAAGCAACACAGGCTAAACTTAACCGTGGTGCCCGTACAGTAGAGGTTCTAAAGCAGGATCTTAACAAGCCGTTAAAAGTTGAGAAGCAGGTTGCAATCCTTTACGCTCTGACTCGCGGCTTCTTAGATGACATTCCTGTACAGGATATTCGTCGTTTCGAATCTGAATTCCTTTCATGGTTAGACCATAACCGCAAAGATTTGTTAGACCATATCGTGACTACAAAAGAACTTCCTTCTGATGACGATATGGCATCTGCGATTAACGACTTTAAGAAAACTTTCGCAGTATCCGAATAATGGAGATTGCCTGGATGGGGAATTGCTCCCCATCTAAGCAGCTCAATTCGGTTCTGACAAACAATAAAAAGCGGAAGCGCCTTGGTCAGCCCCGACAAGCATAAGACGAGCCCTGCAGGAAGGTGTTCTTTACTTCCGGAAGGGATTGGCTTATGACCTCGAGGGGCTAGGCGCTGCAGCTGGCCTAATCTGAATAAGGGTGGTGAGAACCTGTGGCATCATTACGCGATATAAAAAATCGTATTACTTCTACGAAGAAAACGAGTCAAATTACAAAAGCAATGCAGATGGTATCGGCTGCGAAAATGAATAAGGCGGAAATGAATGCAAGATCTTTCGTGCCTTATATGGAGAAAATCCAGGAAGTTACGGCAAGCATCGCTTTGGGAAGCAAAGATGTCTCACATCCAATGCTGACCAGCCGCCCAGTCAAGAAAACTGGTTACCTCGTAATCACTTCAGACCGCGGACTTGCGGGAGCTTATAACAGTAACGTTTTGCGAAATGTCTACCAGACAATTCAAAAGCGCCATAAATCACCGGATGAGTATGCAATCATTGCGATCGGACGTGTGGGCCGTGACTTTTTCAGAAAGCGCAATATGAACGTCATTCTGGATATTGTTGCTGTTGCGGACCAGCCTGCATTTGCTGAAATCAAGGATATTGCCAGCAAAACAGTTGGCATGTTCGCTGATGAGACATTTGACGAATTATATATGTATTACAGCCATTATGTCAGCGCGATTCAACAGGATGTAACAGAGAAGAAGCTTCTTCCGCTTACGGATATCTCCAGCTCGAAAAAGCTTACATCTTATGAGTTTGAACCTTCCGCTGAAGAAATTTTAAAAGTATTGCTGCCTCAATACGCTGAAAGCTTAATCTACGGAGCGCTTTTAGACAGTAAGGCAAGTGAACATGCTGCACGGATGACAGCGATGCAGAATGCGACGGATAACGCTAAAGAGCTTATTAACTCGTTAAGCCTAAGCTACAACCGTGCACGTCAGGCAGCCATCACGCAGGAAATTACCGAAATCGTCGGCGGAGCAGCCGCGTTAGAATAAAACTTGGATTCTTACTCTAATATGAGAGTAGTCCAGCTACAGCGCCTAGCCCCTCGAGTCATAAGCCAATCCCTTCCGGAAGGAAAGAACGCCTTCCTGCAGGGCTCGTCTTATGCTTGAGGCCAGCAGGATGCTGGTCATGCAGGCGTTGCCACAGGACGTGGCGTTCTTAGTCTGCGTTCCACATGGCCGAGGCGCTTCCGCATTCTTAATTAGGAGGGAAAAAGATGAACAAAGGACGCGTTCTTCAAGTTATGGGTCCGGTTGTTGACGTAAAGTTCGAAAGCGGCCAGCTTCCTGAGATCTATAATGCATTGACTGTTACAAACCCAGCGCGTAACGAATCTGAAGTTGACATCAACTTAACCCTTGAAGTTGCCCTTCATTTAGGTGATGATACAGTCCGCACCATTGCAATGTCTTCTACTGACGGCTTACAGCGCGGCAGTGAAGTTGTTGACTCGGGTGCTCCTATCTCTGTACCAGTAGGTGATGTAACACTTGGACGTGTATTCAACGTGCTTGGTGAATCAATCGACTTAGATCCTGCAATCGCTGCAGATGCCCGTCGTGATTCGATCCACAGAGAGGCTCCTAAGTTTGAGCAGCTTTCTACTGAAGTAGAAATTCTTGAAACTGGAATTAAGGTAGTAGACCTTCTTGCTCCATACATTAAAGGTGGTAAGATCGGTCTGTTCGGTGGCGCCGGTGTAGGTAAAACCGTATTAATCCAGGAATTGATCAATAACATCGCTCAGGAGCACGGCGGTATTTCCGTATTCGCCGGTGTTGGTGAGCGTACGCGTGAAGGTAATGACCTTTATCATGAAATGACGGATTCAGGCGTTATCAAGAAAACAGCGATGGTATTCGGCCAGATGAACGAGCCGCCGGGAGCGCGTATGCGTGTTGCCCTGACTGGTTTGACAATGGCAGAATTCTTCCGTGATGATCAGGGACAGGACGTTCTTTTCTTCATGGATAACATCTTCCGATTCACACAGGCAGGTTCAGAGGTATCAGCCCTATTAGGCCGTATGCCATCTGCCGTTGGTTACCAGCCGACACTTGCTACTGAAATGGGTAAATTACAGGAACGTATCACTTCTACTAACGTAGGTTCTGTTACTTCCATCCAGGCGATTTACGTACCAGCCGATGACTATACGGATCCGGCTCCGGCTACAACTTTCGCCCACTTAGATGCAACAACTAACCTTGAGCGTAAACTTTCTGAGATGGGTATTTACCCTGCGGTGGATCCATTAGCTTCCACTTCCCGTGCATTGTCACCGGAAATCGTTGGCGAAGAGCACTACTCAGTTGCACGCCAGGTACAGCAGACATTACAGCGTTACAGAGAACTTCAGGATATCATTGCGATCCTTGGTATGGATGAGCTTTCTGATGAAGATAAGCTAATCGTAGCACGTGCGCGCCGTATCCAGTTCTTCTTATCTCAAAACTTCCACGTTGCTGAGCAGTTTACTGGCCAGCCAGGTTCATACGTACCGGTTAAAGAAACAGTTAAAGGCTTCAAAGATATTCTTGAAGGCAAGTACGACCACCTGCCAGAAGATGCATTCCGACTTGTCGGCCGAATCGAAGAGGTAATCGAGAGTGCAAAGAAAATGGGCGTAGAGGTCTAATTCTGGACCAGGAGGGTAAAAAATGAAGACGATTAAAGTCAGTGTTGTTACTCCCGATGGCCCGGTGTATGAATCAGATGTGGAAATGGTAAGCACAAAAGCTCAAAGCGGTGAGCTTGGAATTTTACCTGGACACATTCCAATGGTTGCACCGTTACAAATTGGAGCCGTTCGTTTGAAAAACGGCGGAAAAACTGATTTCGTCGCAGTAAGCGGCGGATTCCTTGAAGTTCGTCCGGAACAGGTAACGATTTTAGCGCAATCTGCTGAGCAGGCAGATGAAATTGATGTAGAGCGTGCCGTTCGTGCCAAGCAGCGTGCTGAACAGCGCCTGAATGAGCAGAAGCGTGAAAACATTGATTTCCGCCGTGCAGAACTTGCACTTCAGCGTGCGATCAACCGTATCGAAGTTTCGGAAAGAAAGTTTTAATAACAATTCACAACACCTCCTGGCCTAGCTGGGGGGTGTTTTTGTTGTATAGGAAATTATAAAATTAAGCAATGTTAATTACTCTGTGGAAGAGTGTCTGCATCCAGCTCCAGCGCCTACCCCCTCGAGGTCACAAGCCAATCCGCCCAGAAAGGTAAAGAACACCTTTCCGGGCGGCTCGTCTTGTGCTAGTCGGGGGTGAACAAGGCGCTTCCGCTTTTGTTTCAGAAATATTTACCACCCAAATTTTAAGAAAATTGCCCCAAAAAAGAGATAAATCACTCGAATTCTTTTATATAGGCCTTTACAATAGAAGAGAGTAAACCTTTAAAGGTTACTCTCTTTTTTAAAGCTATCATGCAAGTCTATTTGAATAAAAGGAGGAGCCGCAATGCTGGAGTTTGATACAAATATAGACCAATACGCTACGATCAAAGTCATCGGAGTCGGCGGCGGGGGGAATAACGCTGTAAATCGGATGATTGAACATGGAGTTGAGGGAGTAGAGTTTATTGCTGTCAATACAGATGGACAAGCTCTAAATCAATCAAAGGCAGAAGTAACCATGCAAATCGGTGCAGCCTTAACAAGAGGCCTGGGTGCAGGGGCTAATCCTGAAGTGGGCAGAAAAGCAGCTGAGGAAAGTGAAAGCCAGCTTCGTGAAGTGCTGAAGGGTGCCGACATGGTATTCGTTACTGCCGGAATGGGCGGGGGAACCGGAACGGGTGCAGCTCCTGCTATTGCCCGCATTGCACGTGAAGTGGGTGCATTGACTATCGGTGTGGTAACCCGCCCTTTCAAATTTGAAGGACGTAAGCGTGCAGCCAATGCTGATGCAGGCATCGAAGCCATGAAAAAAGCTGTTGATACGCTAATTATTATTCCAAATGATCGCTTATTGGAGATTATTGATAAGAAAACACCTATGCTGGAAGCGTTTATGGAAGCGGATAATGTCCTTCGCCAGGGCGTTCAGGGCATCTCTGACCTGATTGCCGTTCCCGGTTTAATCAATCTCGATTTTGCCGATGTCAAAACAGTTATGTCCCACAAAGGAACAGCACTGATGGGGATCGGAATTGCCACTGGGGAGGACCGTGCGGCTGAAGCAGCCCGTAAAGCCATTTCAAGCCCGCTGCTTGAAACGTCCATTAACGGAGCCCGCGGCGTCATTATGAACATTACGGGCGGAGCAAATATCAGCTTATATGAAGTGCAGGAGGCTGCTGATATTGTTGCTTCTGCTTCTGATGAAGAAGTGAATATGATTTTTGGTTCAGTTATAAATGATTCCTTAAAGGAAGAAATTCTTGTTACGGTTATCGCTACCGGCTTCAATGAACAAGAGGAGTTAAGAGCTAAACCGAGCACAAGACCATCTGTAGAAAAAGAATATGATCATACATATCATTATGCAGAAGAAACAAGCAATCGCCGGCCGGTTAGAGAGCCTCGAGAATATCGGGAACCGGTTCAGGATAACTATCGTGTGCAGGCTGACCCGCAGGAAGAGTCACTTGATACACCGGCGTTCCTTAGAAACCGCAGAAGACGCTAATGATAGAAACAGGCTGCCAAAAAGAGGGCAGCCTGTTTTTTTAGGTGAATTTTATTGATGGTTGATATGTTGGTGGTTGAGTGGTTGATGCTGATACAAGAAGAAAGGACAGGCAAATGCCTGTCCTTCATTTATTTTTTACTTTGTCTGGTCATATAGGGTTAACTGATCCAAATTCTTATGCACGGTCATGAGTTTTTTTAGAAGGCTCATGAACTTTTGTTTATCTTCAAAAGGAGTGACATCCAGCTCCCTTTTTAGCTCATTGCTTTTAGTAACGAGCTCATCGAATTTTTGAATAGCTGGGCAGTTGTTTTTAGTCATAAGTAATTCTCCTAATCTAAGCTCTTAATATAACTTTATCACAAAAATTAATTTCAAAGGAAACAGCTATATTTCATTTATATTAAAAAGGAATGGCTATTTTAACTAATTTAACTATTTTGTTAAAAGTGTCAGATTTTGTTGAAAGCCGTTGAATAGAGTCATATAGTATCAACATGTGCTTAGAAAGACAAGGTGTGAGAAAACCAGGGGGTGATATCCTTGTCTACTGTATTATTTGGAACGATAGAATATTATGAAAGAGAGTTAATCAGCTATTTTACAAATAATCATATAAGCCATAATGATGATGCCACCATGAAAGTATTCCTTATGCTTGAAGCGGAGATATTCAATGTGTTCTTATTTGACGAAGCGACCCGGATCAGATGTATGCAAAATCTATTAAAAGCTTTTTGCCGGGTATCTGAAACACACTTTACAAAAAAGCAGCCTACAAATGAATAGAGCAATTGAAAAAAGAGGTCCCTGCAGTGAGAGACCTCTTCGTTTAATTTAGGATAGTAACCTTTACATCTTTTCTTCCCCACTGCAGTGCATCCTGTTCTCCAGGAATAAACACATCAATTTCATGTCCGTTAATTCCGCCGCCAATATCTTCGGCAGTTGCATAGCCATATCCTTCTACAAATACTTTAGAACCCAAAGGAATTACGTCCGGATCAACTGCAATTACTTTTTCATCCGGGTTATCGATAAGATTGACTCCTGTTTTTGTAATGCCGATACATCCTTCACAGCTCGCTGTATAGGCAGTTGCAGTAACAGTCAGAACTTTGCCTTCTTTTGCTGCAGGCTCATTGGTGTTTGCTGCTTTTACGATGGTCTTAGGATTAGAAGCTTCTTTTCTCACTGATTCATTTTTATAAATGATTAGCTCTAATCCAGGTTTTATAAAATCGGATTTCAGCTGATTCCACTTCTTAAGGTTATGTACACTTATATTGTATGTTTTGGCAATATTCCAGAGAGTGTCACCAGACTCTACTATGTATATTTCTTCAGGTGAAACATCAAGCTTGTCATTTGGGTGAATCAGATTCCCGGACAGGCCATTCCAGTTTTTAATATCCTGAACGGACACTTCATGTTTTTGTGCTATGGACCATAGGGTATCCCCTTTGTTTACAGTTACTTCTTCTGCATATGCGCTTACACCTGCTGTGCTCCAGATGATTAAGCTCGCGAGCAGATAATAAAAATACTTTTTCATGTTAAACCTCCTATAAACTTGGTTGACAATTATTATGCTAGCACAGAAAATTCTGAGTAAAAGAACAGAGAGGTTATAATTAAATTACGCACATTTCAGGAAAATAACGAAGAAATGGCAAAACATCATAATGTTCATACTGGATGGACGAAAAGCCTTAGATATAGTCATATTTGATATATTAGATCCTTAAGTTGGTTTAAATAGAAAGTTCTTCCTATGTGTGCGAGAAAGAAAAAATTCTCTGGTTGTGTTACATATCTCACTGACAAAGGAGAAAATTTGTTTTTTAATGGTAGATAAATATAAAAAAGAATTTAATGGATATTGACAGGGGGCAAGCTCATATAATCTAAGGAAGTTGTGTCAAAAGTGGCTATGTAATTTTTCTTCCGGAGATCCGATTATGCGTCCATTGAGAATTTCCAATAATAGTCTGAGGTTGTGTCGACACATGGGAGAGTAGGGTGTATAATGGTTACGGTTACATGTTTAAATGTTGTGAAAACTTTCAGCATTGGAGGGGATGGGCATGGAGCTTTGGAATTTATACCAGAATAACTATTTGATAGTTTTCGTGTTTTTGTGCCTGGGCGTATTGCTGCCTGTGGTGGCTTTGTTTTTGGGAAAGCTTTTGCGGCCCTATAAGCCATATGATACGAAGTATACCACATATGAGAGCGGGATTGAGCCATTCCATGATTCGAGGGTGCAGTTCAATGTCCGCTATTATATTTTTGCCCTGATGTTTGTCATTTTTGATGTGGAAACAGTATTTTTGTACCCGTGGGCAGTGGCATATGAGAAGCTTGGAATTTTTGCATTGATTGAGATGCTGATTTTTGTATTTATGCTTATAATTGGACTTGTTTATGCATGGAAAAAGAAGGTGCTGAAATGGATTTAAAGCTGGATAATATTACACCGGAAGAAATGGAAGAACTGCAGCGCAATGTGTTTATGGCAACTTTGGAACAGATTAAAGCGTGGGCGCGGAGCAATTCATTGTGGCCAATGACCTTCGGGCTTGCTTGCTGTGCCATTGAAATGATGGGTGTAGGTTCATCGCATTACGATTTGGACCGTTTTGGTTCTTTTTTCCGCACATCTCCCCGTCAGTCTGATGTCATGATTGTTTCAGGTACAGTAACAAAGAAAATGGCGCCAATTGTCCGCCGTCTTTATGATCAGATGCCTGAACCGAAATGGGTGATCGCGATGGGATCCTGTGCAACTGCGGGTGGGCCATATGTGAAATCTTACTCAGTAGTTAAAGGGGTCGACCAGATTGTCCCTGTTGATGTATACATACCAGGATGCCCGCCGAACCCGGCAGCATTGATTTACGGAATTAATAAGTTAAAAGAGAAAATCCGTTATGAGGCTAAGACTGGGAAGAAGGTGATCTAACCTATGAGCGGAGAAAAAGATCTTGAACAGCTGAAAAAAGAAGCTGCCGCGAAGGCGAAGGCAGCTGCCTTGGCAAAGATGAAAGCAAAAGAGCAGGGAGAAGCTGAGGCAGAAGCTCCAGCAGAAGACATGGATCTGGCGAAGCAAAAAGCCGCCGCAGCCGCGAAGGCAAAGGCAGCGGCCCTGGCTAAAATGAAAGCGAAAGAGCAGGGAGAAACAAAGGAAGAGGCACCTGCAGAAGACGTGGATCTGGCGAAGCAAAAAGCCGCCGCAGCAGCAAAAGCCAAAGCCGCAGCTGCCGCAAAGGCGAAAGCAGCAGCTCAAGCAAAACAAGCAGGCGGGGATGACGAAAAGGCAAAAGCGATTGCAGCAGCAAAAGCCAAAGCCGCCGCAGCTGCAAAGGCGAAAGCAGCAGCTCAAGCAAAACAAGCAGGCGGTGACGATGAAAAGGCAAAAGCGATTGCAGCAGCAAAGGCAAAAGCTGCCGCAGCAGCAAAAGCAAAATTAGCAGCAGCAGGCAAAGCAGACGGAGCAGCAGATGATGAAAAGGCAAAGGCAATCGCTGCAGCGAAAGCAAAGGCCGCAGCCGCAGCAGCCGCGAAGGCAAAAGCTGCCGGAAGCAAGGCTGACACTGAACCAGCTGCAGAAAAAGCTCCATCCGTTAATCAGCCATACCTTGATAAATATGTAAAGGTAATTGAAGAAAATCTGGGATCTGATGTTCTTGAAGAGTACTATATCAATAATCTCTCCAAGGAAGTGCCGACTTTGGTTGCCAGAGCTGAATCATATTTTAAATTGGCAGAATTCCTGAAATATAATGAACAGCTTGGCTTTGATTATTTATCCGAGCTTCATGGCACCGATTTTGAGACCCACATGGAAGTGTATGCTCACTTATACTCATACAAAAAACGTCAATCTGTTGCACTGAAGGTTAAAATTGACCGCGATGAGCCGGTAATTGATTCACTGCAGCCGTTATGGGCCGGAGCCAATTGGCCGGAATGTGAGACATATGATTTGCTGGGAATCAAATTCAAAGGACACCCTAACTTATACCGGATTATGCTGGGGGAAGACTGGATCGGGCATCCGCTGCGAAAAGACTATGAACCGTACGATGTGGAGGTGTAACCAATGCTGCGAACAGAAGAAATGCTGTTAAATGTTGGACCTCAGCATCCAAGTACCCACGGTGTTTTTCGCCTTGTTCTGAAAATTGACGGGGAGATCATCAAAGAGGCGAAACCGGTCATCGGCTACCTGCACCGCGGAACGGAGAAATTGGCTGAAAACCTGCAGTATACTCAAATTATTCCTTATACAGACCGAATGGACTATCTTGCCGCCATGACGAATAATTATATCCTTGTCCATGCGGTGGAAACAATGATGGATTTGAAAATTCCTGAACGGGCAGAATATCTGAGGATCATCACGATGGAGCTTGGCCGGATTGCCAGCCATCTGGTATGGTGGGGTACATATTTACTTGATATTGGGGCAACAAGCCCATTCCTGTATGCATTCAGAGAGCGTGAAATGATCATCAATATGCTGAATGAGATCTCCGGAGGCCGATTGACGTTTAACTATATGCGTGTCGGCGGCGTTAAATGGGATGCTCCTGAGGGCTGGATTGATAAAGTAAGAGAGTTTGTTCCATATATGCGTGAACAGCTCAAAGGCTACCATCAGCTGGTAACCGGAAACGAAATTTTCATGAACCGTGTCAAAGGGGTAGGAAAGTATACGAAAGAGGATGCTCTAAACTACTCGCTAAGCGGTGCAAATCTCCGCTGCACAGGCGTAAAATGGGATCTCCGCAAAGATGAGCCATACTCCATCTATGATCGCTTTGATTTCGATGTGGCGGTTCAGGACGGCGGGGATGCGTGGGCCAGATATCATGTGCGTATGCAGGAAATTGAGGAATCTTTAAAAATCCTTGAACAAGCGGTGGAGCAATTCCCGTCTGAAGGCGATATTCTGGCCAAAGTGCCAAAAATCATCAAAGCGCCAAAAGGGGAAGCGTTTGTCAGAATCGAATCTCCAAGGGGAGAAATCGGCTGCTATATCGCGAGTGATGGAAAGAAGGAGCCATACCGGATGAAATTCCGGAGGCCATCATTCTATAATCTTCAGATTCTCCCGAAATTGCTTGAAGGCGAAAACATTGCGAACTTGATTGCTATTTTAGGGGCAATTGATATTGTCCTTGGGGAGGTGGACGGTTAATGGTAGAAGAACTTCTCCATTCCGAAGCAGGTCTGCTGAATTTCGGTATTTTCTTCTTGCTTGCCACCGTTTTACTGCTAGTCGTTTTGGGATTTGTTACTTACGCCATTCTGGCGGAGCGTAAAGTCATGGGATTTATGCAGCTGCGCCACGGGCCGAATCAGGTCGGCGGACGCTGGGGGCTGCTGCAGACTGTTGCGGACGTATTAAAGCTTCTTTTAAAAGAAGACACCATTCCTAAGCTTGCAGACAGGCCGCTGTTTATTCTTGCACCGGTTATTGCATTTGCACCGGCATTCATGGTGCTGGCGACAATTCCATTTACAGACAAACTGCAGTTTGCTGATATTGGAGTTGGATTGCTGTATTACATCGCCATTTCCGGGCTGACAACAGTCGGTATTGTCACCGGAGCATGGGCTTCAAATAATAAATATGCATTGCTTGGCGGAATGCGTGCCGCTGCACAGATGATTTCATATGAAATTCCACTCGTAATGTCTGTATTAGGCATTATCCTTTTAACAGGCAGTCTAAACCTGAATGAAATTGTTGAAGCGCAAAAAAATGGCTGGTTCATTATTTGGCAGCCTATTGCTTTCATCGTATTCCTGATTGCTTCCACAGCGGAGCTAAACCGTGTTCCATTTGACTTGCCTGAAGCGGAATCAGAGCTGGTCGCCGGTTTCCATGTTGAATATTCCGGCTTTCGCTGGGCATTCTTCATGCTTGCGGAATATGTATACTTCTTTGCCATGGCTTCATTGACAACCGTACTATTCCTTGGCGGGTGGCTGCCGCTGCCGTTCCTGGAGTTCATTCCGGGTGCCGTCTGGTTTGCGCTTAAGTTTACGGCTGTAATCTTTGTTTTAGTCTGGTTTCGTGTTACATTCCCGCGCCTCCGTGCAGACCAGCTTATGGAATTTGGCTGGAAGGTTCTGCTGCCGGTAGCACTTGCGAATATTTTCTTAACAGCTTTGCTGAAAGAATGGCTGAATATCTTTTAATGAGGAGCAGCCTCATAACATCGAGAATTGTCTAGCTGCACAAGGAACGCTTCGGCAGCATAATCATCGCAGGACTAAAAGCGTTAGCTTTTAGGAGGAGCGCCTACCCCCTCGAGGTCACAAGCCAAT
>NZ_BCUY01000038.1 GCF_001591465.1 Cytobacillus firmus NBRC 15306 | reverse complement strand
ATTGCCCGAAATGTGGAGGCGACTGCCCAGGGACGACAGGCATAAGACGGTTCCTGTAGAAGGCGTTCTTACTTCTGGAAGGAAACGGCTTATGACCCCGAGTCCCTAGGAGACGCAACAAGACAAGCTTGTGACCTCGAGGGGGTAGGCGCTGGAGCTAGACAGTTTAAAAGGCGCAGTATTTCTACGCCTTCTTAGAATACCATTTTTTGTTCATTAAGTAGAAAGAGTTTTTATCTTTTTTAGGAAAAAGATCATACAGACAGGGTTAATTTTACTCTTTCGTTAATTTGGGCTGCTGCTTATGAGAATCCACTACAATACAGGCTTCTTCTCCATCTCTTTTTCCAGCTGCGCGATGCGGGCATCGATTGTGCTGCGGTGATAGGAGCTTTTCACCTGATGCTCAAGACGGTCAAGATAAGATTCGATTTCCTGGAATTTTGTAAAGGATTTGTCATTGTTTTGATCGAGTACCTTATCCATTCGGTGGTTGGCGCGTGTGATATTTTCGCGGCCCATCAGCTCCATGCGGCGGATATGCATATCCTTAAGCTTATGCTTCATTTCCTCGTATTTTCTTTCAAGATCACCCATTTGATCTGCCGCCTGGTTCAATAGATCCTTCAAACGGCCGGCACGCTCTTCATACTGCATTTGCTCCTGTGAGGCAAACTGATAGAGTTCCTCTTCGCCGGCCTGTGAGGCAACCTCTGCCTGGCGCTTGCGTTTGTCTGCAAGGTTTTTCGCCTGCTCGTATTCCCGGGTGAATTCATCCTTTAATGTATATTGACGTTCCAACAGCTTGCGGACCTTCTCAGTTTCCCGCTCACAATCACGAAGGTATTGGTTCAAAAGGGCAATTGGATTCTTTTTCTCCTTTTTATCCAATGCTTCATGGAGGTCTGCCATTACTGTATCTTTGATTCTTGTTAATAGGTTTGCCATATCGATCTCTCCTCTTTTAGTTTCTGTTTAATTCTGCCCACTGCTTTTCAAAGCTGGCAAAAGGGTCATTGTCTTCTTCCATTACACTTGAGTCTGAATTGTTCCACTTTTTATAGACCAGATATAAAACGTATGCTGCTGCAAGCCCTAAGATGGCCGGGAAGTTGGAAGCGGTAGCCATCAAAGCAATGAACCCGATGATTCCATAGCCGATCTTCGCCATCGTGCTTTCTGCTTTTAAAAATTGTTTAAACACAAAGTATAGAATTGCTGCGCTTACTGCCAGACCCACGATCGGGCCAAGGTTTGAAATCAGCACCATCGCCGCAATTCCACCTGCAATCAATAATCCAAGTTTTTTCATTTTTCATTTCCTCCTTTCTTGATTTCATCTTACCTGTAATACGCAAATGCTATAACGAGCCTCAGCTTTATTTTCAAATAAGACCTGAGACGTAGCAGCTGGTCGGCCTCTTTCAATTAAGCTGGGAAATCTGGAAAAAGAATGTATGTTAGTACAGCAGATTGGGGGGTACACATGGGGTATGCAAACAAATAACGATGTCTGCACCGCGCAGATTTTTATACATCTAGTGAAGTGGAGGTATTTCCATGTTTGGGTATGATGATTTTTTGAAGTTTATGCAAGCTTTTTTTGTGGTATTTCCAATAGTGACACTCATTCATTTATTGGGTCATATATTCTTTGCAGCCATTTTTGGCGGGAAAGGGATCCGGGTTATCATTGGCACAGGTAAAGTACTATTTTCATGGAGATTTATAGAGGTTAGACGATTTTATTTCTGGTATGGAGGGTGTGAGTATACTTCTTTAACATACAGCAATAAACTGACCAAATCTCTTATCTTTTTAGGAGGGTCCATTTTAAACATTGCCAGTATTTTTCTAGTGAATCACTTGATCCGCATCGGCATTCTGGATGCAAATATGCTGTGGTATCAATTCGTCTATTTTTCCTTTTATTACGTCTTTTTCGCCCTGCTGCCAATGGACATGGCAGATGGCACGCTTAGTGACGGGAAGGCCATGTACAAGCTCTGGTTTAATAAAAATGAAGATGATTCCTCAGCTGACTGCCAGCTGGTTGAAGAGAAAAAATAGTGTGCATTCAAAAGGAAGCTCCGATCACCGGGAGCTTCTTTTTTATATAAATTCCTTTTTGTAATGGCTTATTGCCGTCAGAAGCCAATGCTGATTGAAACTATCTGATCAAACAGTTCTTTCAGCACATGAAAGAATTCTTTCCTCAATACTAATGGCGGAGGTGAAACGTGTGATATGTATTTCTCATGGATATTAGGGATTATGTTAATAGCACAAACACAGACTGCCGGACTTCCAGAAGATTTATCCATTGAAAATAGCGGCAAATCCATTTCAAATGTCAGCAGAATAGACTATCAAATTCCGTTTCCCGGCCTTCCGCTGGTCGACAGTGAACGGTTCATTCAGCTTCTGGAAAAACTGGATCGTCAGACGTGTATTCCGCCTATGAACGCTTATATAGGCGATAGCGGGCGGATCGTTGCTGAGAAACCCGGGAGAGTACTGCATCGTAAAGCATTCACAGATATTTTTTATTCCTATTTTTATCATAAAGGGCCGGCAAGAATTGAGATTCCGATGCTCCCCGTTTATCCACGAGTCGATCGGGACCTTCTTTCCCATATCCGGGTTAAAATGATCGGCCAGTATGTTACATATTTTAATCCAAATAACACCTCACGCTCTCATAATATTCAGCTTGCAGCCGAAGCCCTTGATAATACAGTTGTTTTTCCGAATGAAGTATTTTCTTTTAATCGTGCTGTCGGCAAAAGAACGGCAGGGAAAGGCTATATGCGCGCTCCAGTGATCGTTAGAGGGGAGTTGTCAGAAGATATCGGCGGCGGGATCTGCCAGGTATCCTCCACACTGTTCAATGCAGTTGACCGGGCAGGAGTGAAGGTGCTCGAGCGTTATTCCCACAGCAAGAAGGTTCCATATGTACCGCCCGGACGGGATGCAACGGTAAGCTGGTATGGCCCTGATTTCACCTTTAAGAACCGTTACAGCCCACCACTGCTTATACGGGCAAAAGCCCTGCACGGCCAGATGGTGATCAGAGCATACTCATCTGATGAAATAGATTTTGAGCCCCGCCAGGTACCGAAGGCTTCTACAATGCTGCCGGAAGAAATCAGCATTGAAAAGGAAGCGGTTAAAGAGGATTGAATGCCATCATTTCATTCGAAATGATGAAAGTCTATAAAAAAAGACCAAGGAGCATTATTACCAGCCCAAAAATCGCAGAGACCCGCTTCACGCTTCTGTTCTGCTGGGGCTTCAGTAATAAACTGATCACAAAACCAACCGGCAGAACAATGCCATTAAAGCTAAAAGTAAATGTCCCTAATAGATAATAGCCAATCAGCTTCAGCACCAAGTGTTCTTCTTCCTCTTTCCTGCTGCGGAACAAAAGATAAATGCCGGCTGCCCATAAAAGCAAAAAGATTATAATCATGTTATGCACCCCCTTTAGATACGGTATTCTGTGTTAAGCAGGAAAGTGCCAAAGATAGAAAACACCCGCTCATAGGCGGGTGTTCATCTTTAAATAAGCGGTACAGAAGAGACAATCACTCCATCTTCATCTGCATATACATATTCACCCGGCTTCCAGTCAATCCCGCCAAATGTAACAGGAATGCTGCGGTCCCCTTTTCCTTCCTTTCTGCTTTTTAAAGGGTTGCTGCCAAGTGCCAGGATGCCTGTATCGAGACTTCCAAGCTCCACTGTATCCCGAACGCATCCATAAATAATCACACCGGCAAGCTTTCTTGATTGAGCAATCTCACCAAGCCGGTCACCCATTAGTGCGCACCTTTTTGAACCGCCGCCATCCACCACCAGTACACTTCCCTCCGGAATCGACTCCAATGCCTCTTTGACCAGCACGTTGTCTTCAAACACTCTAACTGTAGAAACTGGACCGGAAAACTTGCTTTTTTTTCCATAGGATTTAAACTCCTGCTGGCAAATACGCAGCTTCTGGCTGTGATCATCACATAAATCTGCGGTCTTGAAATCCAAAAGAGATCTCCCCCTTTAGCGCTTTTGGCGTAAACCACTTTATGCCATCTTTCAATACTTCGATATGCAGCAGCCTGTTCCCTTCCTTTTTTTATAATCGAAAGGGAAAGATTGCGGATTTCAGGCATATACCTTTTAGTAAGGACGATCTCGCTAATCGAAATAGGGAGGTTAAAGGATGGCTTTAATGTGGGCAATTACAATCGGTTTTATTTTTTCATTGGGACTTGTCGGGTTTATGCTGGTCCATTTTCTAAAGGGTGCAATGGATTCCCGTGATTCCACGGCAGTTGACAGAATACAGAGTAATTCGGAAGAGTAGTGAAAAGAGGCTGCCCGTTTAGGCAGCCTCTTTTACTAGCGTTGGCAATTTCCACAATAGAACGTTTTTCGTGAAGATATTTCTTCTTTCACTATTGGGCTGCCGCAGCGGAGGCATGGTTCTCCTTCTCTGTCATATACCCTGCACTGCTCATTATACCCCCCCGTTTTGGCATCTCCCTTAAATAAAGGCTCTTCCATATAGCCTCCAAACTGAATGGCACGGGTTAATACGCCCTTCATGGACTGATACAGGATTTTTCTTTCATCCTCATCCAATTCATCCGCTTTTTTCATAGGCAGCAGTCCGGCCTCAAAACAGATTTCATCGCTGTAGCAGTTGCCGATTCCCGAGAGAAACTGCTGATTGACCAATGTCGTTTTCAGCATACCTCTCCTGCTTCCGATCAGTTCATGAAAGGCCGGAAATCCCAGCGTGTGATCCAGGGGCTCCGGTCCCAGACCGGAAAGCGCCTCTTCCGCCTCTGCGTCTGTCAGCAAGTGCAGATAGCCAAGTCTAAGTCCAATAAAATATAGTTTAATATCCCCAAATGAAATAATAACTTGTTTGGTGCGGTCAGGATTGTCTGCTTCGCTGCCGATATACATCCAGCCCCCGAGCATGAGGTGCAGCAGCAGATTTTTACCGGAGTTCAGCTTGAAAATAAGGTGCTTGGCCCTTCTTTGGATTTCGGTTATTTGCACATTAATCAGCTGACTTTTGAATTGGGCAGGCTGCGCATTGATTGATTTTTCACGGTTCACCTCTACATCAGTAATGACTTTACGGACCAGCTTCTCCGTTAACAGCCTTCTGCAGGTTTCCATTTCCGGAAGCTCAGGCATGGTGTGTCAGCTCCTTCCTAAAATACTGTTATTAGCTTAGTATTTAATGGAAGGATTCACTTCATTCCTGAAAACTGCACAATCCATTCTCCAAAGAACTCCAGATTCAAAAGCACAATCAGGAAAAGAAAGCAGCTGAGAACGAAGGAAAATGGCAGCCATCCAATACTTTTGTGATCACAGCCATTTCCATCGGCTCATGTCTTGATATCATCGTTGTACTTCTCTGGGCCCGGCATGAAAATAAAAAGAAACAGCAGGGGCATTTCTCCAATCCAAATAGATTGACCAATAAGACGTGGTTCTGGTACCTGGTTTCAATGGGCATTGTTTTGCCCAAGAATGGCAAGTTGACATTCAGTCTAAAAAACTTCATCTTAACTGTTATTTTTTTGGTTTTATTGAAGTTTTGGCTGTTTGACCAGCTCGAGACCATCTAAGATCCTCACAGACTCCGATTAACAGCCTCATTCAGCTGTGCAATAATATCATCGGGATGTTCAATGCCAATGGATATCCTTACCACCTGCTTGGTAATGCCGAGTTCTTTGCATACTTCAGGAGGCAGTGCCCGGTGGGATGTTGTCAGGGGATGTGATACGGACGTTTCAACACCCGCAAGTGTCGGCACAATTTTAATCCATTCAAGTTCTTTAAAAAACTTATTCACATCAGCAGTGTCAGACAATTCAATCGTGACGATGGCACCGAACCCTTCTTCGCCGTGGTGAAAAGGATAATAGACTTTGTTTACTTCCTGGTTTTGCTCTAATGCCCTTGCCACTTTTCTGGCATTGGCAGACTGCTGCTTCATTCTGAGAGCCAGCGTTTTCACTCCCCTGCAGGTCAGCCAGGCTTCAAACGGACTTAGATTTGCCCCGAGGTTTACAATTTTGCCGCGCGCTTTTCCAACCAGCTCTTCATCTCCCACGAGGACACCTGCAGTGATATCACTGTGCCCGCCTATGTATTTGGTTGCACTGTGGACAACTAGATCAATGCCTTTCAAATAGGGCTTGCAATGATAAGGAGTGGCAAATGTATTATCAATCAGGGTAACGAGATGATGCTTCTTCGCCAGACGGACGACTTCTTCAAGGTCTTCCACTCGCAATAAAGGATTTGTGATGCTTTCTGAGTATAGAAGTTTTGTATTTTCCTTAATGGCCCCCTCCACCTGATGAGCATCAGAAAATGGCACAAAGGTAACTTCAATACCGAGCTGTGTCAGCTCTTCCTTAATTAAATGGAAGCTGCCTCCGTACAGGTCATCGGCAGCCACAATATGGTCGTCGCTTTTGACCACAGCAAGCACTCCCGAGAGGATGGCAGATAAACCGGAGGAGGCAGCTGTCCCGGCTGGCGCTCCTTCAAGGCCGGCAATTAATTCACCAAGCTCATCTGTATTCGGATTTCCCACCCGGGAATAAAGATAGTTGCCGTTCCCCTGATAAAATCCCTCCAGCTCATCAAGATCGCTGAAAGCAAAAGCGGAGGTTTGATAGATGGGTGTGACTTTACTTTTAATTTTGCGATTGCTGTTATTTTTTCTATGCAGAACAGAAGTTTCGAAATTCATTTGGCCTTTCCCCTTTAAAAGAAATAAGTCTGGAGAAGTGCCCAGACCTTTTAATAATAATTAGCTGAATTTATAAAAAATTATATCAATACAGCTTTTATGCGTCAATGAATGAAAGGATCACTACTTTACTTCCTTCAGAAAGCTTTTAGTCCTGATGCCCGTTCGCCGAATGATTAATGCTGTGTCTACTTGTATATCCGCATCAGCAAATTTTTCGTCCCAGTTATTCTGGACTTTTTTGAAGTTCTGATAATCCTGTCTCAGCACAACTTCGCCAAAACCAAAAATATCGGTGCCATATTCCTGCTGAACCTTCTCAATCGTTTTTCCAACCATATCATTAATCTGCTTTTGGGCAATTTCTCCATTTTCTTCATATGTCTTTGCCTTATCAAACTGATCGTTGCAATGAGTCCCATCAATATACGCCTCTGCTCTGATTTTTATATCTATCTTTGCTTTTCCATTTTCGAGTTTCCCTTTAACCTTTGTCCTTGTATCATATACTCTAAGCCCCATATACTGGCTTTCATTGCACTTAACCGTAATGGATGTTTTATTAATTTTATTCTGAATCCATAAGTAATTTCTTGAATCCTCCAATGTCAGAAACCCTTCCAGCTTATCACCTTTGAATATAGCCAGTGAGTCCAGGACGACAAGCGCATCCGGGGTGACCTTCATCATATTTTCCGCACTGGCGCCAGCTTCCGGGTCACCCTTAATCCTGACAGCGGCCATTACAGGCTGGCGTCCCGGGGCGGTCCAGGCTGTAATAACATCATTCATCCTCACTCCTGGGTCTCCACCCCAATCCTTCATCATGGTGTCCAGCTGCGTGTGCAATTTTAAAGAAGTTGATTTCTGGAATTGATACGTCACTTTTAGAACATCAGAGCCCTTGGCCCCTCTTGCAATCAAAATATTAAAATCATCACGGATTTCCCGGTTTCTTTCCAGGAAATCAATAAAGTCAATAATCCCCTCTTTCGCAAGCTCCTCACCAATAATCAGTGTGCGCATGTGAGAATAGATCAGGTGCCTGGACATCCCTTCATTCACTCTATAGGTCAGCTCTGCCAGAGAATTTCCCTCCGCAGAGTAAACAATTGATGGAGCAAAGCCGCTGGCGGTGCGGTTATTCAATTCAGTTGCATTAATGCCTTCTACAGTCAGAATATACTTATCGTTTTCTCCCTTATCCACAGCCATTCCTGTGACAACGGTTATTTCACCCAGTTCTCTCTGATCCCAGCATCCGGCCAGCAGTATTGCCGCTAAAAAAATGACGGACATCACACCACATTTTTTCAATTGGACTGCTCTCCTTTCATTGGAGGAGGAGAAGGCGACCCTGTCTTTGGAAATTTTTCAGGATTCTGCGTTTTTAAATAAGCTGGCCTCTTCCTCATGCTCCAGATCGGGAATCGGAAAAATACATCCTTCTGCTGCTCGATAATAAACGGCGCCACCGGCGAAAGATATGGAATGCCAAAAGATCTGAGAGAGCTCAAATGGGCCACAATAAAAACTAGTACAATCAGGACACCATACAAACCCAATATGGCCGACACAATAATCAGGAGAAACCTTAACAGTCTTGCTGCTGCACCAAAACTATAAGTGGGCGATACAAAATTGGCGATGGCTGTAATAGCGACAATGATGACCATAATATTCGATATAATACCTGCCTCTGCTGCAGCCTGTCCGATCACGAGAGCCCCTACGATTGAAACTGTCTGCCCGACAGCCCTTGGCATCCGAACACCGGCTTCCCTCAGGATCTCAAAGGTTACTTCCATCAATATGACTTCAATGACTGCCGGAAACGGCACTCCTTCCCGCTGGGCAATAATCCCGAGAAGGAGGGGCGTGGGCAGAAGCTCATGATGAAAGGTTAAAATCCCGACATATAAGGAGGGCGTAATCAAGGCAATCATAAAGGATAAATATCGGATTATTCTTAAGAAGCTTCCCATCATGAAGTTTTGATAATAATCTTCTGCGATGGAAAAGAAATCGACCAGTACAGCCGGAACCACCAGTACAAAAGGTGTGCCATCAACAAGGATGGCAATTTTTCCTTCAAGCAAATTGGATGCCACCGCATCAGGCCTCTCACTATTCAGCGCCAGCGGAAAAGGTGTCGCAGATTTATCTGCAATCAGCTCTTCAATATTTCCGGATTCAAAGATGGCGTTCACCTTTATCTGGCCAAGTCTTTTGCGTACCTCTCCAACGATCTTTTCATTTGCCGTTCCTTCCATATACCCGATGTATACAGAAGTGTTAGTCTCAGAACCAATGATGAATTTTTCAAAACGGAGGTTCCTGTTTTTTATTCTTCTTCTCAGCAGGCTTACATTTGTTGTTATCGACTCCACAAACCCATCCTTGGGACCCCGGATGACCGTCTGAGTGCTCGGCTCTGTTATGGACCGGTCTTCGCCGATAGCCATGGAAAGGGAAAGCGCCTTTTCCATATCTTTAAATAAAATAATGATGTTTCCATAAAGCAGAGAGGTGATAATCTCATCGAATGACCCAACCAGCTGATATCCTGCTCCTCCGAATTTCTCCTTGCATAATGACTTTAAATCATCCTCTGTTGTTAAGTTAAAACCATCCTCTTTCCCGCTGATGGATTGCAGGATCGTTTCCTTTAGCAATTTAGTATCAATCATGGTTGTAAGATAGATAAGCATCGCATCTTAGCCTTCTGTTTTCAGCTCATCCATGCTTAAATCAATCGTACTTCCGAATTCTGCATTTATTTTTTCTTTCAGCTGGTTCAGATTCATGTTTTTAAGATTCGGGCCTGGGTCTGCCGTTTCCTCAATATAAACAGGGTATTCCTTTTTTTTGCGCATTTTTAAGAGTGATTTAAGAATACTCAAAACTTCATCCCCTTCGTGCCGGGTTTAGCCTTTTTCTTTCGCCTCTTCCATAAAACTGCGATTAAAAGAAGCGAAGGCAGCCCGAACTGCATCGGCAAATGCAGGCAGTATGGGACCATCTCAAGTCCCTCCTGCCAATGGTCACCGAAATTTACTGATATCAATACAGAATAAGCTGAAACAATCATGGCAACCGGCAGGGAAAAATAACGGTACGGAAGTCTGAAGGTGTATTCCAGGCCCTTCAATCCTGCGAACATAAACACCGACCCCTTGACCAAAATCCCCAGCATCATGATAAAAACAACGAGCGCATCAATTCTTTCGATGAAATTGCCGATGGAGACCTCGCGGGCTGAACTAAGCATGGGAAAATTGGAACGCAGCAAAGCATCAGCTCCAAGTGTCACAATCATCAAAAACATCGCAAATAATAATAGCGCACCCGCAATTGCCACTCCCAGCAATGACACACGCAGGCAATATTTAAAATTGGTTACTACCGGAAGGATGAGTGTAAATGCAATAAGCTCGCCAAAAGGAAACACGATCAAAGTTGGAAAAAGCGCCTTCAAAACTGGCTTAACCCCATCTCCGAGCACGGGCTTTATTTCATTTAAATTGGCATTCCCGCTTGCAAATAATAGGATGGTTAGAAGAAACAAAAAGCCGAATAAATAAGGAGTAAAAATTTCCGAGGTTCTGCCAAGGACTTCAAGACCGAGATATAAAATATAGGCCATCAGCAGACAGATGGTCAGCGAGATAATTTCTATTGGTGTCGACGGCAGAATGGCCGAAGCAATCAATTCCCCAAAATCACGGACCACCCTGCAGGCAAGGTATAGGAAATAAACCACGTAAGTAATAGAAAAAATGATTGCAAGCGGCCTTTTAAAGCCAAACTCCATCAGCTCGAAAAAATTATTTCCAGGCACCCGGCTTATTAAGAAATAATAGAAAAGCATGATACCAAATCCAATCAGTATGGCGGCTGCGATTGCAATCCAGGCATCTTTTTTGGCATCCCCGCCTACTCCGACAACAATGGCGCTTCCTAAAAGGAAATTGATCAACAATGTCAGCAGCTGGCTGAGAGAGATATTCTCTTTTAACATTCCATCACCAATCCCTTTTAAAATGTATGTTCTTTTAAGCATGTCCAAGCTTTCTCCGCCAACATATCACCGGGATGACCCTGATTTTTTCTTTGCTTTAAAAAGACGAAAATCAATGACTGCACTTGAAAGCATTCCAATAAGTACAGAAACAATAATGATCATTCTTCCAGTGGCAATCTCCGTAAACAGTAAATTCCTCAAAGCTTCCCAGATCGTATAATCAAATATTTTCATATCAAAAAATGCAGCTAATATAGTCAATAACAGAAAAATGCTCAGATAGCTAAATGTAATCATGACTGTACCCCATTATCATTCAATACTGTATATCCTTTCTCAGCCTGCACATTTTATCCAAAAATGATGGAAAAAACAGCAGAGAACCGGATTTCTCATTTCCCTGATTAATTAACAATTTAATGGGTATGGTTAGAGAAGGAGAAATTTTATAGAAATAGGGTTTGCAGGAAAAATTATGTACGAATATAACGTAGGAGGACAAATATGACGACATCCAACCACAACACACCCCAATATCCTGAGCCATATTGGAGGGAAGAGGAACTTCCTGCCTTTGACAAGCTCAGAGAAGATGCTCATACGGACATTGCGATTGTCGGCGGAGGCATTACCGGGATTACTGCAGGGTACCTTCTTGCCAAGGAAGGCTTTAAAGTGGCGATTCTTGAAGCAGGCAATATTCTGAACGGCACCACTGGCCATACAACAGCCAAAGTGACGGCACAGCATGGCTTAATATATGATGAATTGATCAGCCACTTTGGCGTGGAAAAAGCCAAGCTCTATTATCAGGCTTCGGCTGATGCACTGAATTTCGTCCGGAACACAGTAACTGAAAAACAAATTGAATGTGACTTCAGTAATGAAGAAGCAATCATCTACGCTGTATCGGAAGAGTATGCACAAAAAGTCGATAAAGAGCGGCAAGCCTATGAAAAACTCGGAATCCCACACGGGATGAAGGAGAGCATTCCGTTTAACATCAATACTACAGCCGTGCTTTCTATGTTTGACCAGTCCCAGTTCCATCCGGTTAAATACTTGAAAAAGCTGCTTAAAGACTTTGTGGATTCGGGAGGAATTGTGTATGAAAATACAACAGCAGCAGATATTGAAGAAGGCAGTCTTCCTGATGTTGTAACCAGAGATGGCCATCGCCTGAAATGCAAATATGTCATTGCGGCTTCCCACTTTCCTTTTGCGGATATGAAAGGGTTTTATTTTTCCAGATTATCTCCGGAAAGATCTTATGTACTTGGCGTAAAAATCAAAGAGGATTTCCCTGGAGGCATGTATTACAGTGCCGATTCACCGACCCGCTCTCTGAGGTACACACCCTATAATGGAGACAAGCTCATTTTAGTGAGCGGCGACAGCCACAAAACAGGCCATGGGCCGGATACAATGAAGCACTACGAAGCCCTGGAAGTCTTTGCGGAAGAGGTGCTTGGTATTACCGATTATCCTTATCGATGGTCTGCCCAGGATTTATACACACTTGATAAGGTCCCTTATATCGGCCCGATCACGTCCAAACAGAAGAATATCTTTGTCGCAACAGGCTACCGGAAATGGGGTATGACAAACGGGACAGCAGCTGCCATGCTGATAAAGGATCAGATTATGGAAAGAGACAACCCTTATGCCGAACTGTTTACGCCATCCAGATTCCAGGCTGACCCAAGCATCAAAAAATTTATAGCAGCCAATACAGATGTTGCCGGACAGCTGATCAAAGGCAAGCTAGAATTCGTGCCAAAAGAAACAGGAGATCTGTCAAAAGATGAGGGCGGCGTCGTGATGATCAAAGGCAAACGGACAGGGGCATACAGAGATCCTGAAGGCAGCCTTCACCTTGTGGATACAACCTGCACCCACATGGGATGTGAATGCGAATGGAACCATGGTGACCGCACATGGGACTGCCCATGCCACGGCTCCCGCTTTTCCTATGATGGAACCGTTGTGGAAGGTCCGGCGGCCAAACCGCTGAAGAAAGTGGAAGAATAATAATATTTTTTGGACAGTCTCCCATGGGAAACTGTCTTTTTTGTGGAATATGCGGTAATTGATCGGATTCCCATCCACCTATTTTCTGTGCGGATAGCTGAATTTTATGTGCATATAAGGTTTTTTCTGTGCGGATAGCCCATTTTTATGTACGGTTAGACATTTGGGCTGTAAACATGGCTGCCATATAGATGTTGAACTGCTGGAGCCCGCTCTTACTTTCTGATAACTGGATATTACTTGCAGATAGCTCATTTTTATTTTCGGATAAACTGTTTTACTACCGTATAGTTCATTTTTATCTTCGAATAGAAGGCGGAAGCAAAAAAATCCCCCTTTAAAAAGGAGGATTTAGCCCAATCAGTCCTGCACGTTGTTTTCTTTCTTTTCTTTGCTTCCGGTTGTGAATTCAACAAGCTCTTCGCTTGTGCGCTGCGGTCTGTGTTTATTGTTATTGCGCTGTGCATTGCCGTTACCAAGTTTGGTTCTGCCCATATTCTCATCTGCTCCTTTTTTGTTTTTTCAGGAGTAGTATGAGTCAATTATGGAGCAGTTATTCTGATGCCAAGACTCCAAGTTCAGGTGCTTTTCTATGCCTGGTAGCCTGTTCAAAGGCATAAGCAAGTTTGATCAGGAGCGGCTCACTGTAGGCAAGTCCTGTAAATGTGATGCCCACCGGCTCTCCTTCCGGGGTATACCCGGCCGGTACGGTGATGGATGGATATCCCGCTTTTGCAGGGATGCCTGCTCCATAATTATTCGGGAACACGATGGCATCCAGATTATGCTCCTGCATTACATAGTCAATGCCCTGCTCCCCTGAAAAATAGATATCCTTCTCAAGTGCTGATATATAGGCCATTTCCGTTAAATCTCCGCTTGTTTCCTCCGCTTCAATCAGAATGGATTGACCGTATTTCAAGCACTTTTCACTGTTTTTTTCATTAAATTTAATGACATCGGACAGGGTGCGAATATGAAGGTGCGGGGCGACAGTCCGCAGATAGGCATTCACATCCGCTTTAAATTCATACGTCAGGACGTCATAGCTCCACTCAGTTTTTGTGGAAGGAATCACCATTTCGTCGACCACCTCTGCCCCCAGTTCATTTAACCGGGCTACAGCTTGATTCATAACGGCGAGCTTCTCAGAACTTAAGTAGTCAAAATAGGTCTCTCTGGCAATGCCGATTCGTGCTCCATGGAGTCCATTACCATCAAGGAAAGCGGTAAAATCCTTCCCCTGCAGATCCCGATTTGTCAGGGTAACCGGATCATTTTCATCAGAAACTGCCAGCACGTTCAATAATATTGCTGCATCCTTTACCGTTCTTGCCATAGGCCCGGCAGTGTCCTGGCTATGGGCAATTGGAATAATTCCGGTTCGGCTGATAAGTCCCACTGTGGGCTTTATTCCAACGAGAGAATTCTGGCTGGCAGGACTTAGTATGGAGCCTGATGTCTCTGTTCCAATGGCTGCAGCTGCAAAATTAGCGGCAATAGCGGCTCCGGATCCTGCGCTCGAACCTCCTACATCAAATTTCCCAGGGCCATAAGGATTTAAGGTCTGTCCGCCCCGTGAGCTGTATCCGCTCGGCATCCCTTCTGTCATAAAATTGGCCCATTCCGTCATATTCGTTTTTCCGATAATGACGGCTCCGGCATTTCTTAATTGAAAAGCCACAAATGAATCACTTTGTGCATAGTGACCCTTCAAAGCAAGTGACCCGGCAGTTGTCTGCATCTTGTCTCCTGTATCGATATTATCCTTTAACAATATGGGTATTCCATGAAGAGGGCTGCGCGGCCCCTTCTTTTCTCTTTCCGCATCAAGAGCAGCTGCAATATGCAGCGCATCCGGATTGAGTTCCAAAACAGAATGAATGTTTTGATCCAGCTGACCAATCCGGTTCATATACATTAATACAAGTTCTTTGGAGGTAATTTCCCCATTCTGCATTTTTTCCTGCAGTTCTTCTATTGTGGCTTCAAGCAAATAATCATCATGAAAATTCTTTAGCCTTGGATTCTCCATCATTGATTTCCCCTTATTCTTTAGTAAAATAAAGTTCCACATACTAATTCGCTTAGACAAGGAGAAATTCCTTTATAAAAAATGCCAGGCACCAATTGATATAGGTGCCCGGCACTTGATTTTTAAACGATTTGGCCGCCGTGCATGACTTTCTTTTCGGCAGTGAGGCCCAGTTCTTTCGCCATTTTTTTAAGTTCGCGCTCTTCTCTTTCAGTGACGAGAGAAATAACGGTTCCGCCTGCGCCGAATCTTCCTGTTCTTCCCGAGCGGTGGACATATTGATTCATATCCTTCGGGAAGTCAAAATGTACGACATGGGTGACTCCCTTGATGTCCAGCCCTCTTGCCGCAACATCTGTGGCAATCAGCATATTCGTTTTGCCCGTGCGGAAGTTCTTGATGGCTTTCTGCCTGTCAAATTTGCTCAGGTCGCTGTGGAGAGTGCTTGAAGAGATATTTTTAAAATCAAGCTTTTCTGCCATAACGGTTAGGTTGCCGATATCCTTGACAAATACCAGTGCCTTTATGTCTTCAAGCCTTGAGATCTTTTCGAGCATTTTGATTTTATCCCGCGCTTCTGCCACAAAATAAATATGGTCCACACCTGCAGCCTGAATGGTTTCATCTTTCTCGACACGAATGACTTCAGCATCAGCTGTCAGTTCTTTCGCAAGCTGCTCAACAACCGGCGGCAGTGTCGCAGAAAACAGCAGGACCTGCCGTTCTTTAAGTGTAGATTTAACAATGTTTTGAACCGTCTGAGTGTGTTCCTTAACAAGAAGCTGATCGCCTTCATCAAGGACAACGGTTTTGACTTCATGCATCTTCAGCTTTTTCTGTTTAATCAGCTCCAGCACCCGTCCCGGCGTTCCTAAAGCAATATGCGGATGCTTCTTCAATTTTTCAAGCTGCCTTTTCACATTGGCACCGCCGATAAAAGAAGCGGCTTTAATCCCGCTGCCTTCAGCCCATTTTTGGATTTCGCTTAATATCTGCATCACAAGCTCCTGTGATGAGGCCAAAATGACGGCTTGGACCGCCTGTTTATCCGGATCAATTTTTTCCAGGACAGGCAGCAGGTAAGCAAGTGTCTTGCCTGTTCCGGTCGGAGACTCGGCAATAATATCTCTTCCTTCCAAAGCAGGAGGAACTGCCTCTGCCTGAATGGTCGTCGGCTGTGCAAATGCAGACTTTTTCCATGCCTCCTGGATAAATGGCTTCATATTTTCAATAAAAGATTGTGTCATATGTTACTCCTTTTAACTTTATCGCGTGTAATCAGTTCATTATTTTTAGTATAGCCGAAAATCGGAAAAAACTAGTATCGGTAATGATACTAGCTTATAGGCAGGAAGTTGTCCACCCTTAACAGGAAAAGGCACGAAGCCATTTCTGGCATCCGTGCCTTAATACTTACTTATGAATCCATACAGCTCCGGCAGAGTTGTCCTTGGCTTCACCGATCACTTGGAATTTCAGGCCATGTTCAGGAACAATTCTTCCTGCATCAGGAATCAGACTGTTGATGTATTTGTTAGAATCATCAAACACTGAAATTCCTTTAAGGCCAGGGTAGTCATAATCACCGCGGGTTGGCGAGCTTACTTCCCATGCTGGTGTTTTGTCCAAGGAGAACGCGGCATCCGCAATTTGATATCTTGTGCTTTGAGATACTGTTTCTACGCCATCTTTCAGACCGGTAATGGCTTCCGGATGTGAATCCACCACTCCAAGGAAACCTTCCCCAGGATGAACGCCAACCCAGTTGTCTGTGTGGCTGTCATCCGCATACCAAACAACTAAACCAGTGTTATATTTTACCCCTCTTGAATGGGCAAGAGCCGTATCGGAGCCTGCGTAATTTCTCCACTCAAGGTAATAATGGTTCTTCGCAAAGCTGATTCCGTTGGAAACAATGAATCCGTCAAGTGCCATCTGAGAGCTGCCTTCAGCATCGTCTGAGAAAATCACATTTCCATTAGCTGTTACAGTGATTTCATCCATCGCAAATCCGTCCAATGCTAAGCCGCCATCTGTTACATATTCGAATGTCAGGCTAACTTTTTTACCGGCAAATCCGCTTAAGTCATACTTCTTATCCACCCATTGTCCTTTTGAAGATTCAGCACGGGCATCTCCGTCTGTATCTTCATCGCCAATTTTATCAATTACTTTTTCTGTGCCATCGGATGCTTTTGCAGTAACAGTCAGATAGTCATAATCAAACTCAATATCATAATAAACTTTCGCACTGAAGGCTGCTGCTGCCTCAGTTGGTAAGTCAAATTCTGGCGTCGTCAAAGTGGTATGAAGGTCATCACCTTTCGTGCTGTAGTAATATTTCTCTCCAAACGCAGGTGCAATTCCCTTCACTTCTTTTTCAGGAAGATTTACTTTTACAATTCCCGGGTTTTTAGATTTGGTTACACTTTGGTCAATAACTGTTGCCAAACCTTTTTTATCAATATCTTCATAATTTACTTCCATAATATTGGCCCAGTTTCCGCCCATTCCTTTTTGGAAAAATTCTTTGTTTTGCGGTGAGAAGCTGGTTGGCTCTGTACCAGCTATTTTGCCGTTCCAGCTGCCGCCGCTCATGATGGACCAGGAAGCAACCGGCTCACCTTGACCGGTGTATTGCGTATCATACTCATCCGGCAACCCTAAATCATGTCCGAACTCATGGGCAAACACCCCGACAGCTCCGTCTTCAGGCTGGATCGTGTAATCAAATGCGCCCATCTTTCCACCCCAATAATCTACCTTGGCAGTTGTATTCGGAACTGCAAATACTCCGCCAAGCGTCCAGCGGTGAGACCAGATGGCATCATCACCGAGCGCACCTCCGCCAGCTTCCTGTCCTGTACCGGCGTGGATAATCATTAGATGGTCAACCAATCCATCAGGCTCGTTAAGGTTTCCATCTCCATCTAAATCATATAGATCAAATTCATCGTATTCTGAAAGATCCATCCCAGCGTCTACAGCTGCTTTTAATGCCTCTTTTACTAAGTCGCGAGGTCCTAGAGGAGATAAATTGTCATGGCCTCCGTTAGGGTTATCATCACCATAATCACTCGCATTTCCAGGGATCGTCAGCCATTCAGAAACAGTGCCGTCAACCGTATAGCTGCCTCCGGACTGTTCTTCATAGAACTGCTTAAATGTTTTTACTTTATCTCCATTAAATAATTCAAATTCAGTATCGCCAAACATTAGTTTTTCATAGTGCTCTTTGCTGAAATCATCAGCATACATATAGCCCTCTTCCTGTATTACATTGTTATGCTTGAAATCTTCAAATTCAGTTAATAGCACAAGCACTTTGTCTGTTCTGACACCGCCATTGTAGTTTGCTTCTTTGGCCGGATCTACTTTTACATAGCCGTCCGGTTTGCCCTTTTTATAGTTTTTATGGCCTTTATTCAGCTGCTTTGACAGCTTGTCTTTTTGTTTGGTTAAAAAATCTTTTGTTTTTTTGTCAAACTCATCCTTATGGTCATGGCTATTTTTTGTACTTCCAGGCTGCTTTTCACCTTGTTTTTCATTTATGTAATCCTTTACTGCCTTTTCTATTTCTTTTGAGGAAGCATCCTTTTTAACCAATCCCCTTTCTTTTAAAGCCTTCCCCAGGCGGTCTTCATTCACAATGTTCAAATCAATCGGTGCTGAAAGTTCTTCTGCTGAAGCTTTTGAAGGAGCTGCTGTTGTCCCGGCAAAAGATCCCGCAAATAGTGCAGCTGCCATCATCGTGCTGGCTGTAATGGAAGATACAACCTTAAAAGGTTTATTCTTATTACTCATCTTATAGCCTCCTATTTAGTTTTTTCTGAATTTTCGAAGTGCGAGATTAATTCTATCAAACTAACATATAGTTTTTAATAGTCTAACAATACTGTTATTTTAATATTTTGATAACATTTTAGTAGGTAATTGTGTTCATTTTTTTCAGCGCAAAAAAATAACTGGGTATTAATGCTTATTCAGGGGTATAAAAAAGAGAGCATCAGAATGCTCTGATGCCCCATACTTTTATTTATTCAATTTGGTAATTCTTCCTTCAACCACTGGATTTACTTCTTTCTGTTCTTTGATGTAGTTGAGTAAAGCATCAAGGTCGACGATATCCACAGTGCGGTTCTTGCCGTTTAACAAGGCGCTGTAACCGTCTCCCCCATCAGCCATATAATTGTTTACTGTCACAGAATATTCTTGTTCTGCAGTGATTGGCGTTCCATCGGTCTTTACTAAAGAAACGATGCGATCTCCAGCAGCTCTCGAAGAATCATACGTCACCTTTAAGCCGGAAACATGCATGATTCTCTCTTTTGAACCCCATTGCTGTTCAAAAAGTTCTTTTATCTGGGCACCGGTCAATGTCAATGTCACAAGGTCATTTCCGAAAGGCTGTACCGTAAAAGCTTCTTTCCACGTAATATCTCCAGCATCAATGCCTGCACGGACGCCGCCTGAGTTCATGAAGGCAAAGTCAGTATTGGTCTGTGCAATCATGGAGTCTGCAATCAGGTTCCCCATCGGAGACTCTCCGTCAGCATTTACATCCCTCGAAATACCAGTTGAAGTATGGCCGATAACCTCATTTAAAATTGGAGCTGCATCAGCAACATAAGCATCCAGCATTTCCTTGATTACAGCATCTGGTTCAATATCACGTGCAGCGTTTACGATTTCAGCTTTTTTAGCAACAATATCTCCGGAAACCGGATCAATTGTTAAATCAACATCAGAGAAAGCTGTACCATATGAATAGGATTGAACAAGCAATTTTCCGTTTACTACAGTGTTTGTGTACTTATGATTGTGCCCGCCGAACATCACATCCACTTCATCATCAACCGCATTTGCAATTTCTGCGAGTTCTTCCTGAGGATTAGCCCCATCCAAATCAGACACTGCAGGATTGTGAGTAATGACCACAATCGATTTAACGCCCTGCTCCTTCAGCTCTGCCGTGTACTTGTTGATTGCTTCCGCTTCGTCCGTGAATTCTACACCTGCCGTTCCGCTTGGCGTAACAATTCCAGGAGTATCGGAATAGGCAATGCCAATAAAGCCGACTGGCACTCCATTTACTTCTTTAATTACATAGGGATCAAGGATTGGCTCCTTTGTTGTTTCATCCACTACATTAGCTGCAACATACGGGAAGTTTGCTCCTTCAAACTCGCCATACTTCTCCACAGTTTTTGGATGGGCCCCGCCATTGATAAGGCGTCGCATTTCGTCTACCCCTTCATCGAATTCATGGTTGCCGACTGTACCTATATCAAAGCCGATCTCATTAAGCATTTTAATTGTTGGCTCGTCCTGAAGAAGGGCCGAAACAGGGGAGCTCGCCCCTACTGCATCACCTGCATGCAGCATAATTGTATTGGGATTCTCTGCTTCACGCTGTTTTAAGTGTGCAGCTAAATACTCGATTCCACCCGCATTCAAACCGGAATTAAATGTATCAAGCTGACCATGGAAATCATTGATGCCCAAAAGTTGGACTTCAAATGGCTTTGGCTCCGGGAATTGAAGCGAATATTTCGCAAAGCCATTGGCTGCTTCCCCCGCATAGCCGATTCCGCTGCCTTCAGCAATCGCATCCTTTGCATCCGGTGAAGATTCGAATGTTACGTTTACATCACCGGCAACCGGCGCAAAAGACCAGTTGGCATCGGCAGAAGGATCGATGGTTTGTTCTTCACGGATGTAATCAATAATCGCCTGGCGATTTTCGTCGGGATACAGCTCTGCTGCCGTATTGTTTCTTACTCCAGGGAAATTGCCGCTGGCACGATAGTTATTTGTTACTACAATGAATTCCTGATCTAAATCAATAGGCGCCCCGTTATACTGAAGATTTTTAATTCTGTTGGCTTCTGCATTAACTAATTTGCCATCTTTATCATACTTAGCAGGTTCTGTGACATCGACCTCATATGTCACACCATCGATTACATCATAGTTATAGGTTGGGAAATCATTATTAATCAATGACTGTTCTCCCGCTTCATTTTGTTTGATCTGATTGAACTGGCCTGCAGACATTTCAAGCCATTCTTTCACATCTGCTCCTTTGATTTTTACCGTTGCGACTGTATTCGGATACAGGTATAAATCGGCTACATTTTTAATGGCGATTGTGCCCTCAGGGATAAAAGTGTAATAGCTCGCCCCGTTGCGTCCGCCTGCTTTAAAAGGAGCTCCGGCAGAAAGCACTGGTGTATCTTCATCCGGTGTTCCTTTTAATTGCTTCTCGATATACCACTTCTGTGCATTCGTTACAATTTGAATGGAAGGATCATCTTTTACAAGGGCAAAATAACTGTGAATATCAGCTGTCGTTTCCCCTACAGGCTGGCGGACATAATTCACGGTGCCTTCATGCTCTTCCTTCACAGCCTTCAAAATAGCAGGATCTGCATCTGCAAGGCTTTCCTTGACGGTCGCGCCGGATTCATTTTTATAGCTTCTAAAAATAGACCTTAAAGATGACTGGGAATCCTTAACCTGCCACTTGCCCTTTACCTTGGCAATGGTCAGGTCCATCACACCAAGCTGGTTGCCCCAGCTGCCCGGCATGATGAACGGCACTCCGTTGACCGTTCCCTTTTCTGTATCCACTCCAGGAAGATCGGTGAAATCTCCCGGAAAATTCTTATGGTTGTGTCCGGAAATGACCGCATCAATGCCTTCCACTTTAGTTAAGTCGTAGGCTGCATTTTCTTCCATCTCAGCATATGCCGCGTCCCCCATGCCGGAGTGCGCAAGTGCAATGATAATGTCCGCACCTTCTTCTTTCATTTTAGGAATATTGGCTTCTACTGATTTTACAATGTCTTTCGTGATGATTTTCCCATCAAGATTGGCTTTGTCCCATTGGGTAATCTGCGGAGTCACAGCACCGATAACCCCAACCTTAATGACCTGTTTTCGGCCTTTTTCGTCAACCACTTTTTTCTTGATGATTTTATATGGTTTAAAGTAATTTTTATCGTTTTTCGGATTTTGATCGTGGTCCTCTTTATAGACATTGGCATTTACATAAGGAAATGGCGAATCATCCAGGACTTCATCCAAATAATCGAGGCCATAGTTGAATTCATGGTTTCCTACCGTAGCGGCATCATAATCTAATAGTTCCATAGCCTTGAATACAGGATGCATTTCCCCATCCTCAAGCTGATCTACTTTTGCTTTATAATCGCCAAGCGGATTTCCCTGAATGAGGTCGCCGTTGTCAAATAATAATGTATTCTTTGCTTCTTTTCTTGCCTGTTTGATTAAGGTAGCTGTTTTAGCCAGTCCAAATTCAATGGTTTCTGCATCTTTATAATAATCATAGTTATAAAGGTGTGTATGTATATCTGTTGTTCCCAGTATCCGCAGGCTTACTTCATGGCTGAATTTGTGTTCCGGTTTACTCGCATGATCAGGTTTTGCCGCCATGACAGAATCATATGAAACAGGTGCTGCTAAGACAGATAGGGACATCGTTGCAGCAAGAATTGTTTTACCTAATTTGCGCGCAGGATTTTTCAAATGAATACATCTCCTCGATTTTAGTAGATTAGGATGATAACATTCATAATTCTATCTATTTTTAGACTTATTTGAGAATGAGCAATTAGTCGGAATTAACATAGGAAAATTATTAAATTTTTGTAAAAAGAAGCCTATTTGCCTAATAAAATACAGCACCCTCATAGGGTGCTGTACGATTTCGAATAGTATTATTATAATGTCAGTTACTAATTTCCAGGTCTGCCCTGTATATTAAATGACATCACCCTGAATTCTTTTATTGGGTTGGCTGCTCTATAGGAATAGTAAGAGTCACAATTGTCCCTATCCCCTTTTCACTTTCAAACGTGATTCCCGCCCTGTGTTCATCCACAATTTGCTTGGTAACCATCAGCCCTAAACCGGTTCCATCCGGCTTAGTTGTATAAAATGGATCCACAACCCGTTCCATATTTTCTGCATCGATCCCGCAGCCTTCATCTTTAATGCGGATCAAGACCTGGTCACCCTCCACCACTTTGGCCGAAATCACAATTGTGCCGCCTTCTGTCATAGATTCCATCGCATTCTTGACCAAATTAATAAAAGCCTGCTTCAGCATATTTTCGTCGCACTGAACTTTAGGAACAGCTTCCAGATTTTCTGTTTCAAAACGGATATTCTGATTGGCTGCCTGTTCTTTAATAATCGAGAGGACGTATTGAATCACTGCATTCAGTTCAACCCTTTTAAACATTGGCAGCCTTGGTTTGCTGAGGATCATAAGGTCATCGGCAATCAGATTAATGCGGTCGATTTCCTCAATCATAATTTTATATCGATCCCTATCTTCAGGATGCTTTTCCATCTGCAGCTGAGTAAACCCTCTTAATGCTGCTAAAGGATTTCTCACTTCGTGGCCCACTGCCGAAGCCATCTGTCCGACAGCAGCCAGCTTTTCCGTCTGGCGAAGTTCCTGGAAAATACCTGTCAGTGAGTGAATATATGAATAGAAGCGGTTCAGCAGAACATATGAAACACTTGAAAAAATGACCATTAGCACGATTGGCACCATTGTCTTTTGGCTGCTCAACAGTAAACCAGCCAGAAAATACTTTGCTATCATTCCGCTGGTTACTATCCAGAAATAGCGCTTATTCACAAAAATCGGCGCAAAAATAATAAACAAAAGTTCTACTGCGCTTCCACTCTGAAATTCCTTCGACTCACCAAAATAGATCAGCATGCTGTTACTAAAATCTATCAGAAAAAAACCTGCAAAAAATAAGTATTTTACCTGAAAAGGGCGTTTTGTCCTGATTAAATACAGCGCTAAGGGCAGGAGTCCGATAATAGCCAGATAATACCCCCATCCAAGCCCGCCATGTGGCAGCCCGGCAGTGCCGCCTGTGTTGAGGGGAAGCAGAAAATAATAAAATAAATCATAAAGTGTTAAAATAATATAAAACAGCCAGATAAAAAGGGTGACTGCTTTTGTTTCTTCTATCATCAAAGTATCTTGATTAAAGCCTTTCATTTACATGCTCCTTGGTTAACTCAATTAATAACGTGCCTTTAGAACTATTATATACGTTTGTGTCGAAACATGTATATTATGTTATATTCTTAAACTTCAAAAAACCGGCCCTGGTATATTCAGGCCGGTTCGTGTATAACAGCTAAGGTTTTAAGATGACTTTAATGCAGTCATCTTCATGGTCATTAAAAATCTTATATGCACGATCTGCTTCTTCAAGGGGAATCTGATGAGTAATGATCGACTTTGGATCAAATTCCTTGTTTGTGATTTTTTCGAACAGCTCAGGCATGTAGTGCACAACAGGGGCTTGTCCCATTTTAATGGTAACATTTCTCGAGAAAAATTCCTCCAGCGGGAACATGTTGTATGTCAGCCCGTACACACCTGTCAGCTGGACGGTCCCAAATTTACGTACAGCTTTCGTCGCAATTTGGATAGGACCAAGCGTTCCGCCTTGCAGCTTCAGCTTCTGTTCAATTTTTTCCACTGCGGATTTCTTTCCGTCCATGCCCACACAATCGATGACCACATCAGCTCCGCCTTGGGTAATTTCTTTTAGATAAGCACCCATGTCATCATATTTCGTGAAGTCATAGACCTCCACATCATTGGTGAGTTTGGCGTGATTCAGGCGGTAATCAAGATGGTCGACTGCTATTACCCGCCAAAATAGCCGCCTGAATCGTTATGGGGGTTGGAATTATCACATTGGCTTTCCATATCATGCTGGCAATAGAAGCAATGCCCGCACGACACATTAAATGGGATGACTACCCTGTCGCCTTTTTTTACCCGCGTCACATCAGGGCCTGTCTCCACGACGATTCCCATCGGTTCATGCCCGATAATATACCCGGGCCCCAATGGCATGTTTCCCTGATATAAGTGAAGATCCGATCCGCAAATGGCTGTTGACGTGATCCGGATAATAACATCATCCCTTTTTTCAATTCTGGGATCCTCTACATTTTTCACTTGAATATCTTTCGCTCCCTGGTAGGTTACAGCTCTCATGCCTCACACTCCTTAAATGACTTAATTGGCTATACCCATTTAAGAAAGGAGTTAACTCCATAAATATCCAATATGCGGTTTGAAAATAATTCCAATGTTCATTCTTTACTGCAAAACAGCCTGCTTTTTCAGCTTTCTATTATATATAATTTTGGACAGGCTCACACTCGCCTCGTACAGCAGCAGGAGAGGCAATGTGACCAATATATCTGAAATTAAATCAGGCGGTGTGACTAATATTGCAACCACAATCAGCACGAAATAGGCATACTTCCTTATCTTCTGCAGCGAATAGGGATTGAGGATGCCAAGGCTGGTCAGGAACATAATCACCACCGGAAGCTCGAACAGAAAGCCGAATGGCAGTGTTAAATGGAGCACGAATTGAAAGTATTTTTCCGTTGTAAAAAAGGCGGTGAACATATCTCCCGATAAGGTCATTAAAAAATTCAGAACCAGCGGCAAAAGAATGAAATATCCGAATGCTATACCGGTAATGAACAGGAAAAATAACGCGGGAATATAGGATAAGGCTACCTTTTTTTCCATTCCGGTAAGCGCCGGGCTGACGAACAGCCAGATTTGATGGGCAGCAACCGGGATGGCGGCTGCGATGGCGACAACAGACGCAAGCATAAAATAGGCCCATAGAATCTCAGAGGGCCCGAGAACTGCCAATTTAAAGTCCAGATCTTTAACCAGCCACTGGTAAAGGTCGCTGACAAAAATAAAGGATAGTGCCAAGAACGCTATAAAAACAGCAGATATAATCATCAGCCTCTTCCGGAGCTCTTCAAAATGCTGGAGAACATTTACTGCCTCATTATTCATATTAATCACCTCAATATAAAAGGAAGGAAGATATCCTCCCTTCCCTATTCATTCTTATAGCAATTCTTTTTTCTTTTCTTCCGGCTGTTCGTCGGAAACAAGTTCGCGTGTGGATTTCTTGAATTCTTTCAGGGTTGTGCCGAATGCCCTGCCGATTTCAGGAAGCTTGGATGGGCCGAAAATGATCAGCGCCAGCACTAGAACAATAATCAATCCTGGTATCCCGATATTTGATAGCATAATAACCTCCTAGTATTTGAAGCCTGTAATCGCCACAACTCCCGGGCGCGGCATAGTATCTCCCTTGCGGTGCGGCCATTTGCTTGTCAGATTGTTCAGGTCTTCCGTCTCTTCTCCCGGATGCTGAATGGACAGGAACAGGGTTGTTTCGTTTGGTGTAAAGGATGGTCCAGTTAGTTCTGCTTCAACGGGAGCTGAAGCAAACTGAAAGGCTTCGCCGGTATTTTTTCCGATAGTCGGGATGACGAACATGCCATTGTTGGCGAAATGCGTGTAGATTCCTGTATTCAGCTTGCTTGATGACATATCTGTTACCGTCCAGAGATTGCCAAGGCTATCGAAAGTTAGATTATCAGGTGCACTGAAGCCACTCTGTTTTCCGCCGGCTGCGAAAATTTCAAAATCAAAAGTCAGTGCACCCAAGTCATCTCCCTCTTCAATAAATCTAGTAATATGGCCGTGAAAGTTGCCATGTTTGTCATTGTTGGTGTGGGCAATGAATACCGTTTTATCGAACGGGCTGATTTCCACATCTTCCGGACGGTCAGTAGGTGTTCCGCCAACAAGCAGAGCTGCTTCATGGCAGTGAACAGCCACATCGGCCTGTGTTTGGAATTTCTTTAAAAGATCTGCATTCCCCTTGACAGCTTTCTGCACATTTTCGATAGTTAATGGCACCCATTTTCCGCTGCCCATATTAGCCACATAAAGCGTCCCTTCTTCAAGAAGGTCTGCATTTGCTTTTCCGCGGGATTTTACATATTTATTTTTGCTGATGAACTTATACACGCATGCATCTTTCTTATCATCACCCATATAAACCACAACCCGATTGTCATTGGTCAGGCCGACTGCTGCATTTTCATGGTTAAAGCGACCAAGGGCGGTGTGCTTGCGCGGCTTGAAATTAGGATCAAACGGATCGATTTCCACAATCCAGCCATAATGTGTTTCATTTAATCCTGCATCCTTTGAGGTAGATTCGAAATTCTCCTCAGCTGATAAAACCGTGCCCCACAATGTCATGCCGCCTGAACAATTAGCAAAAGTTCCCTGTACATTCGTTGCACCACCCACTGCTTTTGAACCTTTGGCAGGACCTGTGAGCTGGAATGGAGTCAAGCCTGTAATACGGCGCGCATATTTGGAATCCGTGTCCATTTTCCAGGTGCCTTCTTTATCACGGTATACCTCGATAATTGATCCTCCCTGGTTGTATAGCATTTTCTGAATTTGCGCTGCCGTATACTTGCCATTTGCCGGCCTTGCACCATGAACAAATAGATCGCTTGAATATTCATGATTCACCCATAAGAGACCACGCTTGTCCTTATCAATTGGAAAATATAATGTAAAGTCATTGTTAAAGCCGAATGTATCGCCTTTTTTGTTAATGACATCTCCATATGCTGCCACAACATCGTATTTGTATCCACGCGGTAAAACAAGGTCATCTTTATCTGTCGGGTCAATCGGCTTAAAATTTAATCCAGAGATTTTCTTCTGGAATCCGAATAAATGGGAGGCTGCCTCAACACCCTTAGCTTCCGCTTTTGGAACCATTGTCCCCAAACCTGTCGAAGCTACAGTTAAAGCTCCCACACCTGTACCTACATACGTTAAAAATTTGCGGCGATTCAATTCTGACATCCTCAGCACCTCTTCATATTATTTAATAATGTTTTCATCGTATTTATGTACCAAACCCAAGTACAATACTAAAAGATGAATATTAAGGGAATGCTAAGAAATAACCTGAAAATTGTAAAAGTAGTTTAAAGATTGTAAAAAAATGCCCGGCATCAGCCGGACATCTCTTATCTTTCTATTATGATACTTTTTCTTCCTGCGGCTTGTATTCCTCTTCCCAATACTCAGCATTTTTAATGCCAAGCTTTTTGGAATTGAATACTGGATCAAGACCTTGTTTCTTCTGGGCTTCGTAATCTTTCAGTGCAATCAGAGCCGGTTTTCTTAAGATAACGATGGCAATTAAGTTCAGCCAAACCATCAGTCCCAAACCAACATCTCCGAGAGCCCATGCCAGGCCTGCTGTTTTAACAGCGCCATAGAATGTTGCAGCAAGCAAGACAATTTTCAGGATAAACATAGCCAGCTTGCTGTTCTTGCCATTAATTAAGTAAGCTACATTTGTTTCAGCTATATAATAGTAAGCCATAATTGTTGTAAAAGCGAAGAAGAACAGAGAAACAGCAACGAATCCGGCACCAAAACCAGGAAGTGTAGATTCAACTGCCGCCTGTGTGAAACCAGGGCCGGCTTCCACTCCAGGAAGGTTTTCTACAATTGGAGTCTTTCCATCAGCTCCAACTGTATTGAACATGCCTGTAAATAGAATCATGAAAGCAGTTGCGGAACATACGAATAACGTATCAATGTATACAGAGAATGCCTGCACGAGACCTTGCTTAGCAGGGTGGGAAACCTCAGCAGCTGCAGCTGCATGCGGGCCTGTACCCTGACCAGCTTCGTTTGAATAGATACCGCGCTTGACTCCCCATGCGATCGCGCTTCCGATAATTCCGCCAAACATGGAATCTGCACCAAAGGCACTGCTGAAAATTAACGAAATAACACCAGGCAGTTCGCCAATGTTCATGCCAATAATAATTAAAGCGACTAAAATATAACCCACAGCCATAAATGGTACAGCATATTGAGCAACATTTGCAATACGCTTAACACCGCCGAAAATAATCAGTGCAAGTAACCCGATTATAATAAGGCCTGTTACTGTTTTATCAATGCCAAACGCATTTTCCATTCCAAGTGCAATTGAGTTTGACTGGATGCCAGGCATTAAAAGCGCCATAGCCAGCAATGCAGAAATAGCGAAAAGGACGGCAAACCATTTAATTCCGATTCCCTTTTCAATATAATAGGCCGGACCGCCTCGGTATAGCCCGTCTTTTTTCACTTTGTAAATCTGTGCCAGCGTCGATTCAACGAATGCACTGCCTGCTCCGATAAAAGCAATGGCCCACATCCAGAATACAGCACCAGGTCCACCCATTGCGATGGCAGTGGCAGTACCTGCGATGTTACCAGTTCCTACACGGCCGGAAAGAGCAATAGATAAGGCCTGGAAAGACGAAACGCCCGCTGCGGAACTTTTCCCTTTAAACATGAGCAGTACCATATCCTTGATATGGCGGACCTGTAAAAATCGAGTTAAGACAGAGAAGAACAACCCTATAGCTAAACAGATATAAATAACAGGTGTACTCCATAAAATGCCGTTTAGCTGATTAACAAAAGCTTCCAAACAACTTCCCCCTTTTTATATATATTCTGAATCTTTTTCCTATTAGGAATTATAGAATAAATACTGTTATAAGACAATGTTTTTTTCACGGACTCTGGTAAAAATGTCATAGAATTTTTTGGATTCACTGAGGAAAGCGGTTTTTATCATATTTGAGAGGATATATAAAAATTAGAGTGATAGCATAACCCTTCCTATTTTTTGTAATTTTCCTTATTATATATTTAGGGAAACGAAACGTTGACCGGAAAGAAGTGTTTCAAATATGGTAAAACAGACGAAAAGAAATTTAATGATTATGTGGTTTGCCAATTTTTTTGTGGCAGGCAGCATGACGATGGTGCTTCCCTTTATTTCGCTATATATAGAAAGTTTTGGCGACCATTCTCCAACCTATGTGCAGCATTGGTCAGGGTGGACGTTTGCGATCACATTTGTGACTGCGTTTCTTTTTTCACCTGTGTGGGGAAGAATCGGGGACCTTTTTGGGCGCAGGAAAATATTGATTCTGTCCGGAATCGGCATGGGCATATCCATATTCCTGATGGGGTACGTGACAAATGTCTGGCAGCTGTTTTTTCTCAGGCTGTTTACGGGAATTTTTACAGGCTTCATCGGCATGTCACAGGCATTTATTTCCACGCAGACTCCGAAGGAAATTGCCGGCAGGGTGATGGGGACACTGCAGACCGGAAGCATCACAGGTTCATTGATGGGCCCTCTTCTCGGCGGAGTCCTTGCAGATTTATTCGGATTTTCAGATACCTTCAAATGGACCTCCATCGCCATCTTTGTTTCCGCTTTTCTTGTCTTTTTCACAAAAGAACACAGAATCCAAACTCAAAAGGGCGAGAAAACGCGGTATTCAAGCAAGGCGGTCATTCAGCATATTATCAGTAATCCCGTCCTGCTGACAGTTATGCTGATATCAACGCTTGTTCAAATCGCACACTTCAGCATCCAGCCTATCCTATCCCTATATGTCAGCGAATTGCATGGACCAGAAAATCTGGCGTTTTTTGCGGGGATTGCTTTTTCAGCTGCAGGGCTTGGCAACTTGCTGATGGCAAGGCAATGGGGGAAAATTGGGGATCAGCATGGCTATATTAAAACGTTGGTTGTTCTCCTCTTCCTCGCAGGCGTGTTTTATCTGCCGGGAGGATTTGTCTCAAACATGTGGCAGCTTGTTCTTGTCCGCTTTGCACTTGGTGTCACCATCGGGGGCATCATTCCTGTCAGGATCGCCTATATCCGCCAGGAAGCGCCGGTTGCTATGCAGGGTGAAGTGCTTGGGTACAACACAAGTCTTCGCTTTTTCGGGAATATTATAGGACCCGTTATCGGCGGTATGGTCTCCGGCTATTTGGGTTTTTCTGCCGTCTTTGTGGTCACAAGCCTTCTTCTTATCCTGAGCGGACTGATTCTTCTGGGTGCCATGAACCGCCACCCGAAGCTGGCGAAGGACTCTTATTAATAACTGAAAAGCTGCCCTAAAAAGGCAGCTTTTCCTTACTCTTTAAAATGGCATACGCCAAGCTTATTGCCGTCAGGATCTTCAAACTCAAACCACTTTACCGTCCCATCATGCTGGATTGGACTTGTTTTCACTTTATGCCCTGCCAGATGCTGATGTGCTTCTTCAATATCGGAAACATAAAAGTTAAATGGCATATGGGAGGAGGGAATTACTTTTTCAGAACGGACAAGGGTTAAAGGCGTTTCCCCAACCTCCAGGGCTGCATATCCTCCCTGCTCATCCTTCCACCTTACCGGGAAACCCAGCACTGTGCTGTACCATTCAATGGCTTTTCCTAAACCAGTTACCTGCAGAAAAACTGTATCAATTCTTGTAAACATTTCAGCCTCCATAAAAGGGATTAGATATGGACTATATTCAACACCTTCTTACAAAAACCTCCTGCGAAAATTAAAAAGCCAGCGAATTCCGCTGACTTTAATCTATTACTTTGCTGCATTGCTTGCGATATGGACAGCATCCCAAACACCCGCAAACGGCGGAGCATAACAAAGATCCACCATGCCAAGCTCTTCTGCTGCCATCTTATTATGGATGGCAACGGCAAATACATCAATTCGAAGGACCACTCCTTTATTTCCGATGGCGTGGGCTCCGAGTATTCGGTTTGTTCCTTTCTCGCATATCAGCTTGATCCAGATAGGAGTCTGATTCGGGTAGTAGTCCGGATGGTCGGCCGCTTTTACAAATTCAGTTGTGTAGCCAATATCAAGCTTTTTGGCATCCTCCTCGGAGAGCCCCGTTCTCCCAAGCTCCATATCAAAAATTTTAATCGCGGCACTCCCCAAAGTTCCCACATATTTTTCATGACTGCCGGCTATATTGGCCCCAGCCAGGCGGCCGCATTTATTCGCGTTTGTTCCCAGCGGAATATAATCATTTTCTTCAAGCACCTTGTGATAAACCTGGGCGCAATCCCCCGCAGCATAAACACCTTTAATATTTGTCCGCATTTCACGGTCGATGATGATGGCACCATTTTCCGCCATCTCTATTCCCGATCCTTCAAGAAACTTCGTAGCAGGCTTTACACCAACAGCAACAAGCACTAAGTCTGCTTTATAAGTGCCTTTATCCGTTTTGACACTCTCCACTTTCCCATTGCCGCTGAAGCTCTCTACCTTTTCACCCAGATTCAGTTCTACTCCGTTATCACGGATCTCTTTTTCAGCTATATCGGTTATTTCCTTGTCAAATGGAGCCAGGATTCTCTCCCCCATTTCAATAACACGGACTTTTTTACCGAGGGTTTTCATCGCTTCAACCACTTCAATACCAATATAACCACCGCCGACGATAACAACATCTTGCACTTCAGGTTTGTGGGAAATTTCTTTTAGTACTATCCCATCTTCCATTGTTTTCAGCACCTGAACGTTCTCAAGATCAGCTCCAGGAAATGGAGGCATGATGGGAAACGTGCCTGTTCCAATCATCAGCTTATCGTACGTATCCGTAAACATTTCTCCTGATGTAAGGTCTTTAACCGTTACTTCCTTCTTACTTGTATCCACTTTTAACACTTCATGCTGAAGATGTGTTTTGATGTTCCTCTCAGAAAATTGCTCCTGTGTTCTTGCGATCATTTTCCGGTAATCATCATTTTCTCCAGATATATAATAAGGAAGACCGCAGGCACCGTAAGATAAAAACTTGCCTTTTTCGTAGACGGTAATTTCTGCTTTTTCATCCATTCTCCTTAATTTTGATGCGGCTGACATACTTGCTGCCACCCCGCCAATGACCAGCAGTTTCATCAGAATCTCTCCTCACGTTTCAATAAGATATTCAAGATAGGTTTCGTTAAAAGGTTAAAATTATACAACATTGCTATACCCTTATAGCTATCCTGTTTTGGCTATTTTAAAACGTTAATCAAGACTTCTTCCGTTACTTTTCTGACAATGCTCCCGATCAATTCTTCCGGCAGGCCGTGGGCTGTCCGGATTTTCTTATCACTACCCGGAACCTCACCCCGGTTTGTGTTGTCCAGAGTTCACAGTCGTTCATTTTAATGGAAATGTTTCCATCGTTTGCAGCAACGAAGTTTCTTCCAATTTCGCAGATGAGTTCCTTTGCTTCCTGGTCATTAAGATATGTATTATTAACAGCCATGGCTGTCAGCCCCTTTCCTATTCACATCCACTCCCTATTGTATATTCAAAGTTAGTTTCTTTCAGCATTTCCCATTAGTTTTCATGTTTCGCTAAAATGTGATCATTTCCGCGGAAATATTATAAAACCGCCTGATCAGAGATCAGACGGTTTTCGGGGGTATGATGCTGTTCGTTTATTTTACGCGTGGGTATCCGAAACCTGACGCATAGTCGTCACCGGCAGCGGCTCCGTATCCGCCTTTAATGTCATATTGCTTTGCACGATTTTGAAGCTCTGTGCGAAGCTGAGTATGGCTCATGGATGGGCTGGATGACCAAATTTTTGCTGCAAGGCCAGCTACGTGAGGTGTAGCCATGGATGTTCCGCTGATCGTGTTATAGCCTCCGTTATACCATGTAGACTCGATGCTTGCTCCCGGTGCAGACACTTCCACGTCTTTTTCCTGAATGACATAGTCACCGTCAGTGCTAGGATTTCCGCGGGACGAGAAGTTGGCTACACGGTATGTACCGTTTTGCTGGACGTTTTCAAGGGCTGCAACTGCAATCGCATTCTTTAATGCTCCAGGATAGCCGATTGTATTAGCGCTGTATCCGGAATTTCCTGCTGCGGCAACAACAAGGACACCTTTGCTGTAGACATAATCAACCGCACTGCTGATTAGAGAATCTTTGCCGCTTGAACCAAGTGACATATTAATGACTACTTTTGATCCTGTGCGGGATGCTTCGTCCGCAACGTGGCGGATTGCTGCTGCAATATCATCTGAGTAGCCTGAGCCATTATCGCCAAGTACTTTGTATGCCCATAATTTCGCCTGTGGAGCTACTCCATAGATTCCCTGGCCGTCGTATCCACCATGTGCTAAAACCGTCCCAGCTACATGTGTACCATGTCCCTGACGATCAGTACATGAGCCATTTACAATCGGGCTGGATTGAGTGAAATCCTTACATTGCTCTGCAGAGCCTTCCAGGTCAATATGGCTTGTATGAACGCCTGTATCAAGAACAGCAACCTTAATGCCGCTTCCGCCTGACGTACTGGTAATGCTGCTGTTATTATAGATGGAAGCAATTCCCCATGGTGTCTGATCACTAGGATATCCCGCTGCCTGAATAGAAACTGAATCTTTCTTGGAAGCCTCTGTTCTGGCAGTATCAAGAGTAACTTCGCTTACTTTTTCAATCTTTAAGTTCTTATTTTTCAGGAGTGCCTGGTATTGCTTAGCATTAACCTCTGCAGTCATGCCATCGCTGCCAAAATCCCAGCGCTTGTCCACCTGTGAATTCACACTGGCTTTAGCATTTGCCGGACCCTGGATTAATACCCGGTAGGTTTCATTTTGGGTCTCCGGTTCTTTAGCGAATGCCCCCGCTGTGAAAACTGATAAACCCATGGTCATACTTAGAAGTGCTGCTCCTAATGCCCTTTTTTTCTTCATCCTTTTTCTCCTCTCAAGTCTATATTTTTCTGTCGATTCCTGTTGTATTTCTATTATATTTAAAATATTCAGACTCTAACAATATGCTAAAATGTTTAATTATCAGACTTTAGAATCAGGCATAGAAACATAGCTTCTAAAAAAGTAACAGGCATTTTGACTGATTTACAAAATTTTTCTACTATCCATATGTTGTTTAATTCATAATATTTCCAGAAATAAATAAATTACCCCCAAAAAATTAGTTCCTTTGATAGATACAAAGAGTGAAATTACACTTCGTTTTTATGGATGTCAGGGATATTTTCCTAGTTAAACGCTTTAAAGATATGAAGAGTAAAAATCCTCCTAACCGCTTGGTCAGGAGGCTATTTCTTCTTATTTGAACATCTTTGGAAGGCTTTCTGTGTAAGGTGCATACGCGATGCCATTCTCCGTAATAATGCCTGTAATCAAATCATGATCTGTGACATCGAATGCGGGGTTATAGGTTTGTACACCTTCTGGCGCCATCGGCTTTTCGTACCATTTAGAAGTAATTTCTTCTGAATCTCTTAATTCAATATGGATATCGTCCCCTGTTTTGCATGCGAGATCGACTGTTGACAGTGGGGCACAAACATAAAAAGGTATTTTATAATGTTTTGCGAGAATCGCAACGCCAGAAGTTCCAATCTTATTGGCTGCATCCCCATTGGCTGCCACGCGGTCACAGCCGACAAGTACCGCTTGAATCTTGCCTTCTTTCATTACGATGCTGGCCATATTGTCACAGATCAGCGTAACATCGACACCTGCTTCTTCGAGCTCCCATGCTGTCAGGCGGGCCCCCTGCAAAAGCGGGCGGGTTTCATCAGCGTATACTTTAAAATCATATCCCTTTTCCTGGCCTAAATAAATCGGAGCAAGAGCTGTTCCATATTTAGCGGTGGCAATCGTACCTGCATTGCAGTGTGTCAGAATACCCCAACCAGGCTCAAGTACAGAAAGCGCGTGCTGTCCAATCGACTCGCAAACCTTTTCATCCTCAGCCCGTATTTTTTCTGCTTCCACTTTTAGGGCTTGCTTTATTTCGGCTGCAGCTTTGCCTTCTTCCTTCAGGAAACGGGCTTCCATGCGGTCGAGCGCCCAAAACAGATTAACTGCAGTTGGCCGTGATGACGCCAGGTATTCCTTCGCCTTTTTAAAATCCATATAAAGTTCTTCATAGCTTACTGCTGCTGATTGCTTTGTGCCCAAATAGACACCGTAAGCCGCCGCTATTCCAATGGCAGGTGCACCCCGGACCTTCAAATGATAGATTGCTTCCCATATATCCTTTAATTCTTTCAAATGCAAAAAGTTCTTTTCATTCGGCAGAACTGTTTGATCTAATAGAATGAGCGTGTCGTTTTCATCATCCAATCTGACAGACTGGATGACATCCACTGGTTTTCCCATCATGCTGCCTCCTTTAGAACCTTTTTTCACAGTCTTTTAGAATACGTACAAAATCCTCACCTGTTTTAAAAGATTCCCTATCCATAATAAACATTTTTCCGGCTGCCAGACAAATCTTTTCCGCTGCAGCTCTGCTGCTGTATTCTTCAATGGAAGTGACATCCTTGACAGATGCCAGCCCGATAATTCTTCTGCACAGTTCAAGTCCCGTGACAGCTGCTGTGTCACGCAGGACTGCATCCAGATAATATTCTTTAAACCCATCATAACGGGCTGTTTGCTCAGTTGCTTTCTCCTCCCATGCCCGGAGGAATTTCTTTTTGAACAAGTCTATAATATCTTCCATTGTATTTTCGAGATATTCCAGCTGAACCTTTCTTTCTTCACCATCTGCCATTGTATATTTCGCGTTCACATAGGCGAAAATCAGGTTGGCGATCACGTTGCCGACATCGTAGCCGGCAGGGCCGCAGAATGCGAATTCGGGATCAATGATTTTAGTAGAATCTTCTTTTACAAAAATCGAGCCTGTGTGCAGATCGCCATGCAGAAGGGACTGGGCATGGGTCATAAACTCGAATTTAAGCTTTGCAGTTTCAAGCTGAAGCTTCGGGTCTTCCCATATTTCCCTTTTGGCAAATTCCCTGGTGCCTTCAAACACTTCATTTCTCGGACAATCGTAAAACGGTTCTGTGAAGACGAGGTCCTCTGAAATTTCGCATAATTCCGGGTTGGTGAATTTTTGGACCAGCTCTTTCTTTTCCTTATGCCCCATTACAACATCGGAAGTAAGCAAAAGGGTATTTACCAGGAAAGTCGAGATATGGTCAGCAAACAGCGGGAATTTTTCATGCCGCATTAAGGCTGTTCTCATGATGGTATAATCAGACAGATCCTCCATCGCGGTACAGTTCATAATGGGATCGTAGCTAAACACTTTTGGTACAAAACCTGGAGCGAGTTTGTTTTGCAGATCCAGAATTTCGTATTCAATGCGGTTGCGGTCAGGAGACAGCTTAAATTCATCAGAGATTCTGGCAACCGGACCAGCCTGCTTGATGATCAGAGACTTATTGTGTTTATGGTCCGTCAGCTTGAACACATAGTTTAAATTGCCATCGCCAATTTCCCTGCAGTCCAATTCGGCATCTGGAGCAAAATAATTCAGTCTTGTTTTGGCATATTCAATGGCTTCCTGTTCAGTCATTGTAAAATAGGCGGATGTAAAAACAGTCATGCAAAAAGCCTCCCATACGAATCCTTTTAATAGTATCTATAATTTTGTTAATTTAATATATTAGAAAATATCTAAATACTATCATGTGACTTGGGGTTCGACAATTGTTTTTTAAATATTG
>NZ_BCUY01000037.1 GCF_001591465.1 Cytobacillus firmus NBRC 15306 | reverse complement strand
ACTCTGCATTGTTGGAATTTCATTGCTGCTTGGAGGGTGTTCTGGCGAAAGTGAAAAAGCAAAAGAAACACAGACTGCCCTCGATGACTCAATGGAGAGCGTACAAAAATATAATGGAGAAGGCTACGCATTGCCATATGGTAACACCACTGATAAAATCGCCGAAGCAAACCTGGATCAGATCGTGGATGCTGGAATAAAACTTTTTCAGGAAAACTACAAAATCAATGTAAAAGTACATAATGTAGTCGGTGCTCAAGATGGAGCAACTATCTTTGTGGAATCCGAAGGTGAACCGCATTTCTATACCTATGCTGTAGTACCAATCGATGAAAAAGAAAATAAAGTAATGACAGAAAAAGTCTGGGCGGATGAATTTCAAGTGGAAAACGCCATTAAAGGCGGATTGTACCACATGATTTTCAAAGAAGAGTTCAGTAAGCTCGATAACTACCTAGAGTCAGTAGCGGCTGATGGGCAAGTAACAGGTAAAACAAAAGTGGCCCTCCAAAATGTTGGCGGACAAGGTTTTATGACACCCTATTACTTTATTTCCATGACTAGTGAAGAGTTGGCTATAAAGCATGTCTATGACCTTTATAAAAATAACCCTCATGAAAGTATTGAAAATTTACGGAATGCATATGATAAAACCCAATTTGATCCCGAGAATTTCTATATAAATATTCAATATTTCATGGCTGACGAAGAAGCAGAACCAAACAAGGAAATATTTAATAGAGTCGTGAAAGAACTAGAAGAGATGAATTCAATTCCTAAAGGTTCTTACAGTGTTTTTCTTAATGATAACCTCATTGATAAACAGAGCGCAGATGGGACAAAGGATAACTCTTTGGAACGGTCTTTCCCTGACTATATTATAAAAGATTATTAAAGGTTGCTAAAGATATCTTGGAAGATAATGATAAACATTGCATCCATTGGCATGTGGTTATTAATTAGGAAGTCAATTAAACCGATTTGAGTGGCAGCTCGGTTTTCCTATTATATAGTGAATAATTTGCGGCGGCATTTAATAGTCTATTTGCATTTGATTGTTCTATTTGCAGGTTTCCGGCTCCTATTTGCAATCTCTTTGTTCTATTTGCAGGTTTCCGGTTCCTATTTGCAACCTCATTGGCTATTTGCAGGTTTCCAGTTCCTATTTGCAATCTCTTTGTTCTATTTGCAGGCTTCCGGCTCCTATTTGCAATTTGATTATTCTATTTGCAGGTTTTCAGCGGCTATTTGCAAATCAATTATTCTATTTGTAAATCCCCGCAACTATTTGCAGATTCCATAATTCTATTTGCATGTCCCCTTCTCTTTACTATACAAAAGTTCAATCAAACGTTTGATTAGATTTTTTCGGCCACCTTTTTTCCAAGCTTACCTCCAACGACTCTTTAAACATTCCACCTGGTGGCAGAATCCGGCATTTCCAGGATTCGTTCTTTCATAATTGTTCAAGCTTGCAAGAGGAAGCTTAATTTCATCCACAAACTGTACTCGCTCTTTTTTATGTTCTTAAAATTAGAAACAGTTTGAGCAACATAATTTTAGTACAATACTCCCTACCCCCTCTCTAACTATTTACCTATTTTTACCTAAAAAGTGTAATTTTCCACGTTAAAACTGTAAAAATATAACTTCATCGGCTAAAATAGGGGGTATACTCTGAATGGCATATTCCTTTAGGGAGGACATGTAAATAATGCACAAGAAAACAAAAATTTTACTCTGCAGTGTTGGAATATCATTAATGCTTGGAGGATGTTCTGGTATGAATAGTACGAATAACAATCAAGACAGTGAAAAAGCAAAAGAAACACAGGCTGCCGCCTCTGGAGAAACAATGGTAAGTGTCCAGGATTATACCGGGGAAGGCTATGCCCTTCCATATGGAAAAGAAACGGATAAAATCGCTGATGATCATCTTGCTCAGATAGAGGAAGCTGCCATCAATTTTTTTAAGGAGAAATATAAGACCGATGTAACGGTGCATAATGTGGTTGGAGCTAAGGATGGGGCTACTGTGTTTGTGGAATCAAAAGGTGAGCCGCATTTCTACACCTATGCTGTAGTACCAATAGATGAACTGGAAAAGAAAGTAATGACGGAAAAGATATGGGCGGACGAATTCCAGGTGGAGAATGCCATTAAAGGCGGGTTGTATCACATGATCTTTAATGAAGAGTTCAAGCAGCTCGACGAATATCTTGAGACTCTTGCAGCAGAAGGTCAGGTGACCGGAAAAACAAAGGATGCCCTCCAAAATGTGGGCGGACATGGATATATGACTCCCTATTATTTTTTAGCATTAACAAGTAAAGAAGAGGCTATTAAACCAGTCTATGACCTTTATATTAGTAATCCTGAGGAAAGTGCGAAAAATTTGAGGACTGCCTATGAAGAAGGCTCGTTTAATCCTGAAAACTTCAAAATCAATATTCAGTTATTCATGGCTGACAAGCAGGCAGAGCCAAGTGAAGAGATATTCAATCAAGTTACGGAAGAACTGGAAGAAATGAACTCAATACCTAAGGGCACCTACAGCTTCTCTCTCAATGATAACTTCATTGATAAACAGAGTTCGGAAGGTTCTAAAGAAAACTCTTTAAAACGCGGATTCCCGGATTACATTATTAAGGACTAAAGCAGGTGAATATATGGATAACCTAAAGGGTTCACCAACTATTAATACGGATATAGCAGCAACTAATGATAAAGATTTAGTGGAACTGGCCGGCCTTCATGCCTATACCTATCCGCTATTTGAATCAGTTCTGCAGGTAAATAATACAGACTATACAGTTATCGATACCCGTTATGAAGACCCAACTGGACTTGATGCAATGACAGTCGTAAATATGGAGACAGAGCAAATATCCATTATTTATGTCGGCACTGATGGAAGCGGAAAATATGGCAAGAAGGATATTCTGACAGATGCACAGCTTTTAAGTGACCTTACTCCTGCCCAGCTGAGCGCAGCAAGAAGTTATTATACTGAAATGAACCAAAAGTTTAACCAGGTTGGCGGCGTCCAATCAATCGCAGGAAATTCTCTCGGAGGCGGCCTGGTCGGTGCAGTAGCCATTGAAAATCCAGAGGTTAAGGCCGTAACACTGAACCCTGCTCTCCTTCCCGAGGGAATGATGGCCCCTGATAAAACCTATGACAACATCACAAATTACTTCAGCAGCTACGATGTGCTGACTCAGACTTTGATTGCATTGGATCTGCATGGCAGGATTCCAGGAAAACAGTATGAAATCTTTAACGGCATTCCTGGATTTACGAAATTGGGAACCAACCATACAGGTTATCTGAGAGAGAAAGATGGCCGTCAATATTATGTTATTGGTGAAGTCGGCAAGCCAGGCTATGGCAAAATCTATGTAGATGCAGACGCCCATATCGTATCCAGCATCTGGACGGGAGTACCACTATATGGCGGGCGCTCAGAACGCATTGAGATTAACAAGGAAAACCTGGATCTGCTTGCTTCATCCCTCCAAAGCCATGTGATGGAGAGACTGAACCTTGCTCACAACTACCTCGGCAATTCGGTTGCCATTGTAGATGATGAAGCCAGCCGTTATTATGAACGGCTTAGCCGCCTGCAGAAGATTTTCGAAGAGATGTTTGAAAATCTGATCAGTGAGCCTCTGTTTATGGGGATTACCTCCATCAGCAATCGATTAACGGCCGAAATTGATCATTTGGTATCTTTGTTAAATGTGGCGGAAAGTCATGCTAAATCTCTGAACTATATACTGAATTCCCCGCCTGCTGAGCTGCTTGAACATATTTTCCGGACGAACGTCAATGTGGAAGGCATCTTTAATGAAAGCCGCGGCTTTTTGTATGATTTGAAAGCAGATGTTCAGGACCTTTCCAAAAGCCTTATCCGAATCATCTCCAATAAAATTCCGGAGCTGTTTGAGGGCGGGAAGGAACTCTGGTATGATGCTGTAGTCAGTGAGTTAAAAGCCCATTATGGGATCGTGAACAATAACAGGGATAAGCTTCTTTCGCATATCGGGGAATATCAGAAACAAGTTCAAGATGTTGCCTCGAACTTTCATGACCGGGACCATTCCCTTGGACAGTCGATTAGAAGCAAATCCACCCATTCCAATTCTATATCCGTGCAGGGAACGTACACGTATAAGCTGGAAGATTCCCCATATATGGAGCTGAGGATGAAGATTAAGGAATTCCAGATGGATACGTCTTATTCTGCCTTCACTGCCTCAACCCAGGCACTTCTCATGCCTATATTGCATAAGGGCTGGGTGATTACCCTGAACATTGAAAATGCACTTGAACTCCTGTCGAGCACTATCAAAGGCGCAACCAAATTCGCCTTGGACTACACCATCCCCGGCAAGTTATTCGGCCTGTTTTCGGACTTTGACGATAAAATCCGAAACAGCGTCAATAACGCGCTGGAGCCTTTGGATGAGTTTGCCGGCACGATTGAAGGCATCAGAAAAGGTTTAGACCGATTAATGGCGGAGTACCCTACTCTATTGGAGAATTTCAGGCCTTATGTCGAAACCGCATTATTCAATAACAGCGGTTACTATAATGTCCACCTCTATAACCTTGCATCTATTGCTATTTTAAGAGAAATGGAAATGCTGTTTGATGATGTGGTGTATCAGCTTGGGAATCACAAAGCTGAAGCGATTGAGGCATTATGTGAGGTTTCGAAAAAAGTGAAGGGTAATATGGGGATATTGTATGAACAGGTGGATCGCGGGACGATAAATTAATAGGATTTAATAAACCGAGCTGAGTGGCGGCTCGGTTTTCCTTTTATATAGGAATCAATTTGCGGAATTTGATAGTCTATTTGCAGAATTTAATTGTCTATTTGCAATTTGATTGGTCTATTTGCAGGTTTCAGGCGGCTATTTGCAATTTGATTGATTTATTTGCAGGTTTAATAACTCTATTTGCAAGTTCACCACCATACAGCCCAAACCCTGCTCTTTATGCAGCCGCTGGTACGTGTCCCATACAGAAACTTTGGATTGAATTATTCTGCTTTTTCCAGATGCTCCCCTAACAGCTCTCTAATAAACTCATTCAGTTCCTTATTTTTCTGCTCCTTCAGCCATTCCACCTGATTAATGGGCAGATTTAATTTAAGTGTGATTTTTTCATTTGGCATCTCGACTTTTCGAATCTCTTCCAGGGTAATGCCAGCTTCAATATCGGGAAAATCCGGAGCATCCTCTCTTATTCTTAAGAGCCCTTCATAAGACTCTTCCGGATCTATTTCGCAAAATAAGCTCAGCCGGGGCAGCTTCCCTGGCACAGCCTTTAGAAACATAAAGGAGCTTATCTGCCTGCCGTCCTCCAATTCAACTTCTGTGATCAGACTGTCCCTGTCCTGATATTTTCTTAGAGTAACTTCGCTAACAATCATGTCTACTTCCAGTGTACTTCCGGATGACGATTCAAAAATATAGATGGCACTGTTAAACACATATATTTCTTCTCCATCAAGATTTATAAACTTTATAGCAGACATCCTTGTTCCTCCCATATTCCATAAAAGCTGCATCACTATGGCATTGGCTTGGCATAATTTAATAAAGAGCACATCTGCTGAGTCTAATCTCCACATTTGCTTCAATAGGATCAGCATTCAATGTAAATCTATAAATATAATGTAACATACGAATGCACAGCCCACTATATATACGTTCCCCTTACATGTTATAAAATTCGGAGCAAGACTTTGCTAAAGAAAATTCAGGAGTAGCTCTGAGAACCAGGGGGATGGCTCTCTTCTTTCAGTCATTTTCAATATTTCTTAAACAAAGAAAAACACTCTAGATGCTGGCATCTACAGTGCTTTACCTTATGTTTGAAATTGTTTGTGGGGTGTTTAGCAACCAAGTTATAAGAGAGCATTAACCAAAGAAGATAAAAAGAGGGGAAAATATAAACTTTGCCGTGTAAATGATCTGTTAAATTACACGTTGGGTTTTTCATTTCAAAGGAGTTTAATTTCTCAACTAAGCTGTCTTTTGATATTGCCGATATCTCTTTCATTTCTTGCGGTTTTCTCCCATATAAAATCCTGGTCTCTTTCAAGGATTTTAAAGTGCTCTAAGATCTCATGATGACGCTGATCACTTTTAGTTTCCAGTTCCTTTAGCTTGTTTTGAACCTCTTTGAGTTCCCCCTGCATACTCTGCTGGGTGTACTTCATTCCTTGCTGCTCTATTTTCATTTCTAGTTGTTCTTTTTTCATTTCCTGTTGTTCTTTTTTCATTTCCTGTTGTTCTTTTTTCATCTCTTGCTGTTCTTTTTTCATTTCCTGCATATCAGATTGAAGACTGCCAACCATTTTTATTAATTGGGCAAGCATACTTTCCATTTTTGATTCGTTCATTGTTCACACCTCCTCTTTTAATAGTATATAACAAATTCCTTAAGATAAATGTGACAATTTCTTTAGAACATGGGGACGGTTCAGCCGTCCTCATGCTTTTCACAATTATTATACAACAGTAAAAATACCGGCCCACAGGGCCGGCAGATAGTATACATTCAAATTAATGCTTATTTAATAGTAAGCTTTTTAATATTCTCTGCTCCTCGAAGCTCCACTAAATCACTTTTCTCAATAATGACCTCTTTCACTTCTGCACCGCTAAAGTCTACGATGATCGGCTCTTTCTTAGGTGTTACACGGACACTCACATTTTTAAGGCCATCACCCTGCAGTACAGCAGAATTTTTGAGCCAGATGCCATTTTTGATTTCTGCGGATTTTTCTACATTAATAAAGGAAACTTTGTTCACTACCAGTTTCTTCTTTTTATCATCAGTAAGATTATATTCCTTTTCAAAATCCAGCTCTGTTACTGGAGGAAGGCTGTCAACGTCTATGATACGCCCTTCCACCGCCGGTTTGATGGTGCCCAGGCTGGATAGGTGATCTGCGAAGTTTTCCCAATCAGAAAGTCCAAGATCTGTTACTCTGCCCTCCTGGTAAGCTTTTGCGAAGACTGTATATCCATCTCCACCTTTAGCTGTAAAAGCATTCGTAGCGATTGTGTAGGTTTGATTGTCCTGGATTTCAGTGTAAGTGCCCTGTTCATTTTTATATTCAATCGAAACAATCCGCTCGCCGGCAGGTTTAGTGGAATCGAATTTTACTTTTGCACCGGACACGTGCAGGAAGCCGCCATTTTCTGCAGGATATTGTCCTACGCTGATTTCAAAGGCCTCTTTTAATTCAGCTCCCGTTACCTCCATAGTGGCTAATGTATTGCCAAATGGAAGAACAGTGATTACTTCGCCAACTGTGATTGGCCCTGCGTCAATTCCTGCACGAATGCCGCCTCCATTTTGGAGAGCCATGATGACATTGCTGTTATACTCCTTTGCTTTTGCCAGCATGCCGTCTGTAATCAGGTTGCCCAGCGCTGTTTCATTTTTCCGTACACTTGGCTCTGTGCTGTCTCCGCTTGTCCGCGGATTCTCAAGGGCAGCCAGCGTTTCTGCTCCAATTTCCGTGTTCTTTAATTCTTCTATCTGTGAGGAGTACTTTTCAAGCAGCACCGCTGCCTCAGGGTCCTCTGCTTTATCTGCTATTTTAATAAGCTCTCCAGCATGCCCGACTACTTTTCCTGCCTCGTCAAATTGTACATCCAGCGTTCCGAGGTAATTATTGTACTGGCCGGCTTGTACGATAACAGTAGGATCCTTTGCCGCTCCTATTTCGTCAGCTGCCACAACCACTGGAGCATTTAATTGCGTATGGCTGTGTCCGCCTACAATCACATCAATTCCATCTACTTGAGCAGCCAGGTTTAAATCATTATCCACATCTGGGTTATCATCATAGCCAATATGAGTTATAGCCACTATTTTATTAATACCCATGCCCTCGAAAGCTTTTACTGCTTTTTCTGCTTCTTCAAGATAATCTTCAAATGCAACATTACCCGGACTGGAAATGCTGGCTGTTTCAGCTGTAGTTAATCCAAAGAATCCTACTTTCTCTCCATTAACTTCTTTAATGATGCCATTATATATTTTTCCATCAGCAGGTTCGCTCGATATAAGATCACTGAACAATCCCTGCAGGTTGGCATCCTCAGAAAAATCTACGTTTGAACTGACAAATGGGAATTGTGCACCTTTTACAAAGTCAGCCAGTGCTTTATGTCCTTCCGCACTTGAACCTAAGTCGAACTCATGATTTCCGAAAGTCATAATGTCATAGCCCATGAGATTCATAAATTCAAGGTCTGCTTGTCCAAGGAATTTATTAAAATATAAAGTTCCGGAAAAAACATCTCCTGCATCAACTAGCAGGGCATCCGGCTTTGCTTCTCTTACTTCCTTTACCGCCGTCACTTTCTTTGCGGCGCTGTCCATATTTGCGTGCGAGTCATTGGTATGCATTAACGAAAGCGTGAAATCTGAAGCTGAAGTCTCATTTGCTGAAACCAGGCCTGCCGGAACGGCTGCCGAGATGGTTAATGCTGCTGATAAGGCTGCTGCAGATAATACTTTAATGGGTAATTTCATAAAAAATGCTCCTTTCAATTTTTACTCAAAGGGGTTGAAAGCCAGAGTTCTGCACTCCGGCTTCAACTGTTATGCCGCTTCCTCTTCCTCATAAGGAGACTCCATTAACTCCCCATCCGAATTTTTGAAAATGATGTGAGATGGATCCGCTTTTTTCCCAAGTGTCCATTTCTGCACATTTTCAGCACCGCGGATTTCGACGACTTTGTCACTTTCGATCATGACTTCTTTAATTTCTGATCCTGTTAGATCCACAACTGCCCCTTTGTTGGCGGAGCTGATGACCACTTTTGTATGTTTCAGGCCTTCGCCTTTAACGGCAGCTGATTTCTTCAGCCATAGACCCTGCGTGAGGCTGGAGGTGCCATCCATCATAACTAATGCATTATGTGGTCCTACTACGAATTTCTTCGCATGGTAGTTTACCAGATTGAAAACATGATCATATTTAGGCTCTTCCGGTTTTGCTGCCGGCTTTAAGCTTGTCTGAATCAGGACAGGGTCATGGTCACTTGCACGGCCGTGCTCTTCCATGAAGCCCGAGTTAATATGAAGAATATCTACTTCTGTTTTCTTTGCCAGGTTGTTGGATACTAAAATATGATCGAGCACCTGTGCATTTCCCTGGTACGTATAGGTGTATCGCTCTTCTGCCGGAACTTTTTCAATCATATTAGTCAGTTCTTCGCCCTTTAGTGCCTGTAAAGGATTGGAGAACTCAAAATCGTTAAAGTCGCCAAGCAGGACAATATTGGCATCAGGGTCTTCTGCTTTGATATCCTTTACAAAACCGTTCACAACGTTAGCGATTTTCATGCGCTGGATTTCACTGTTTAAGACTGGTGGTTGCTCTTTTCCGAATAACGGAAGGTCTCCGCCTTTCGAGTTAAAATGGTTAGCTACGACAATAACGCTTTCGCCCTGGAATTCGAACTGGGCTGCCAATGCTTTGCGGCTATCTTCAAAGGCTTCGTTTGCTGGGTCAATACGCCCTGGGTTTAGCGTCAGTTTGCCGTTTTCGAAATCAACCGCATCTGTCGCAGATCCTTTTTCGCCTTGGGTTAGTGTTACTCTTTCAGCGTTATAAAGGAAGCCGACACGGATGTTTCCTCCAGGCTGGCCGCCATCTTGTTTATCTTCCGGTGCAATGTCTGTGTAAGTATAGGCTGGCCCGCCAAGTTCTTTAATTTTTTCAATTAATAATGCTGCACTTTGATCTGCTGCTGTTGTGCCGCTATCAGTTGGTCCGTCGTTATCCTGAACTTCAGTCAGGCCAATGATATCCGGCTGCTTCATTTTATCTGTGATTGCCTCTGCTAATCTCGTAACCTTTTCCGTATCTGTTTTTGTTGAGAAGTTTTCAACATTATAAGAAGCGATCGTTAGTTGATCCTCTTCCGGGACAAGGCTTGTTTCTTCTCTTGTCGCAGAGCCTTCCACGAATTCCGGTAGTGAGTCTGCATCACTTAATACTTTATAGTTACTGAAGCCGTAGCTGACAACACCCTGGATGCTGCCTTTGAAGCTGTCACCCATTTTGGCAACAAAATCTTCATCGTTAATATCAAGCGTGATTCTCTCCGGATTAAAATCGTTTTCTGAAATGCGCAGTCCGCCTGCCGTTGTGTTCGTATCCACATCTCCAGGAATAACTACAAGCTCGCCGTATTTTTGCGGGGCAACTACTTTAGCGTTGTCCACTTGAACCAGCATGCCTTCCAGGCTTTCGTAAAAATCGATTCCATCCTGCTCTGGATAAAATTCTGTTAATTCATCATTATCGATAATTTCAGTCGGAAGATTTTCTTTGTTAATAACCACCGGAGCAGGAAGTTCCTGACCGGAAGCAATGATCTCGATTGATGCCGCATTGATTTCTGTCACAGGAAGGTCTGTTTTCAGCTTGTCTGAATAGCCATCAAGCACCCACTCTTTAACCTGGCCTGAAGCGGATACCAGATCCCCAGCCGTTACACCGTGGCCTTTTTTATAAACCAAGATTCCTTCAGATGTATTTTCATCATCATCCGGCTGCTGATCTTGTATGTAGAAATTGCTGTTATCCACTACCTTAGTGACAATTCCTTCAACATCAGAAACCTGCTGGTTCGCATATTGGGAATATTGGCCTGCACCTTGAATATCATGAATGCGCAAATCTTCCAGCCCAATCATGTACTGAAATACAGATACCTTGCTGTCTGTTAAGCCGACTTTGACCGCTACCGCTTTAATCGTTGTCTCTTCATTAATAATGATCGGATCGGAATATATGGTGCTTTCAGCAGTCGGTTCTGACCCATCAACTGTATAATGGATTACAGCGCCATCAGTGGAGGTCGATAGTTCTACTGCTGTTCCAGCTTTAACAGGGCCCTCCTCAGGGGTAGCTGTAACCGCTGAAACCTGTGGTGCACCTGTATCTTCTACAAATGTGTAAGCTGTTGGACTTTTTAAACCAGGAACAGAAAAGTACGCTTCAAGAGAGCCTGTAATTTGGATCTTTTTCCTGAGGTGATCGGGGTTGTCCTTTAAATTCAGCTCTGTCCTGATGGAATTATTCGGCAATTGAACCGGCAGTATTTTACTGGGGTCTGTTTCACTTGGGGAATCGGCAATGGCCAAATTTGTATTCACAGAAAATGGGCCAGTATGGGTATATTTCGGTCCATTTGCGATCGTTCCCACAATATATCCTTCAACCGTTGCTGTTCCGTTATTATCCGCAATCGCTTCTGCCACAGACTTCACTTCTTCTGCACTCGCCGCGGCAAAGGGACTGAATAGACTAAGAATTAATGCAAAGATACTCATAAAGCTGATGAACTTTATGCGCTGCTTTTCTATCATGCGATCCTCTCCTATTTCCTTATTTTAAAGCGTTTACGCACACTACCATTCTAGTAAATCACTCTTCTTTTTAGCGTACAATCTGATATTTGTAAAAATTGAGTAAATAAGTAAAAACGGGAAAATAATCATATTTTATAATAAGGTATAAAGACCTTTAAGCGAACGGAACACCATTCTATTAGACCTATTCACTATGAACTTTGCTCAGACTCCATATTTTTAAGGAACAGCTGCCCGTTGATGAATTTGTTTGTTTACTTAAGTAGATCTGACCAATTCCTGGATAGGGATGGGCTTTTTATTATGGAATGGCGCGGGGAGAGAGATTCTCTTTTTGTGAATTGATGGGTCTATTTGCAGAAGTTCGGCGTCTATTTGCAGGATCTTTGGTTCTTTTTGCAAATTTGCTGTTCTATTTGCAAGTTTCCACCTGCTATTTGCAGCGTTCACAAATTCAGTTTCCTCCAAAAAAAAGAGAACCTCCATCAAAGGAGATTCTGCCAAACTTGGACATGTTAATATCTCTTTAATAGGTCAATGGTTCGTTTCGAATCAACAGTGCCGTCACTATTCAATTGAATGTAATCCAGCCGCTGTGCAATCGTCATAACCTTTCCAACCCGCGTTCTTGCAGGCTTATGCAGATTAAGGCCGTGTTTATCAGATTCAAGAAGAATCGCTTTCATGGCCTCTTTTCGGACACTGCGCTTATCTTCGCCTTCTTCAGGGCTAATTTTAACGCAAAGGCGCTGCTGTTCGAGCTGCAGGAAATACGGTTTATTGGCTGCAGATGCCCACCAGAATGCCCAAAACCCGCCAGCCGGATTTGAAACATAGCCCCAATCTCCGTTAATTTCTTTTTGCAGTTCCTGATAAAATCCCTGCCAGGCATAATGGTCCCATTCTGCTAAAGCCTTTGTTTTAAAAGATGCCACACTGTCTTCTATCTTTTGCAGATGGTTCAGATAATCAAGAAATAGCGGATTTTGCACACCATTTTCTTTCCCCTCCTGCAGAATCTTCAGCATCATGGTCCGTTTGAATGGTTTATAGCCTGCTTGATCAATGGATCGATAATGGCTTTGGTCAGCAATTTTATAATAGATCGGCAATTGGATCAGATGAGGATATTCGCTCTCAACCGACTTACGGTACCGATTAAGCTGATCGGAATGGTTTTTCGAAAATGTTTTATCCTCTATTAAAATAGCGTATGTATCATTAACGATCGTCAAAATGTCGAGAGATTTAAACTGGCGTTTGATCTCTATCGAATCAATCACCGGAGCTGTCAGCCCATGCAAATTAAAAATAGCCGCCAAAAACTGATTGGCAGCTTCATATAAGGAACAGTCCAGTGAGCGATATGGCGATTCACTCCAGGCCATAAGCCAGCACAAAAAAGCATCCTGTGAAAGCTCACTGGTGGCATAATCAAATATATTCGGCACATCCTTAAACGCTGCCCGGCTGTCACGGGCATTTTCAAGCAGCATCTCTACATCGTGATTTCCCATATAATCCTCCCAATATCCTCTTCCAAGGATAGATTGATAGTGCATTGGCGGCCAAATGATAGACTCTCCTATATCTAAAATTCTGCCTTGTTCATTAGGGTAAAGCAATAAAAGCCGATCGTCCCCCTGCCGTGCAATTACTGCGGGTATGTCTTCAATCCTCTTCACATAGCCACACTTCCCGCGGCACACATATGCGGGAAATCCATCAAGAATCACTCCGCCATCTTCTGTCTCTTCCAGGCTTTCCCATGCATCTTCTATAAGCGCACTTCCGCAGCGCGGACATTCCTTTGTCTTCACATTCATCTCCCCTTTGTCTTCTAAACGAATGAGCAGCGGAAAAAGAGCCAAAAATTTTTAGTGTTTTTAAAATGTATTATTTACCATTTACTATAGTATAATATCTTTAGGTAATTACGACTATATTCGTATTTTAATAGAGGAGCATCCAGACTATGGGGAAATTTGTTTTAATATTTTTATCATTTCTTGCTATTTTAGCAGGCTGTGAAAGCAAGCCGGCAGCCGATCCTGCAAAAAAAGAGATACTGGCAAATACTGAAAAGAGCTTAGCAAGTGCTCAGCAATCAGAAGAGAACCCTCAGCAGGAACAGGAAGAAACAGAAGAAGCTTTCGACTGGTCTGGAGAATGGGTATTCCTGAGCGATGACAACCTTGGAAACCTTAAGATCGAAAAAGTGGACGAAGAAACCATCCGCTACCATCTTGGCGGCTCTGTCATTAATCCAGTAAATGGGAGTTCCTACGCAAACGTGATGGAGGGCACGGGCATGATCAGCGGCAATACCATTACGTATACGAATGAACTTTCAGAAGACTGCGGCGGTACGATGGAGCGAAACGGGAACATCATTACTGTTACAGCGGCAAACGGTGCCTGCCATACGCCGCAAGTCTACCTGGATGGGGATTATATTAAGGCCGATAGCCTGAAAGAGCAGCCTCTTTTAGAGATTAAGAACGGTCAATTTTTAGTGCGGGGCATTTCAATGTGGGACACGCCATCGACTGTAAAAGAGATGCATGGAAACCCTGCATATGAAGGTCCGGATGAAGAAGGTTTTTATGAATGGATTCAGGATTATGAAGATAAGAAGCTGTTTGTCTCTTACAGCAACAATCAGCCAGACTCCGTTCACACAGAAGCACCTGCTGATGTTTTCATCCCTGAAGTGGAGAAGCTATCAGGGGAGCGCTATACAAGTGAAGACGCAAATTATATCTACCTTCCCGAAAAAGAACAGCTGTTAATTTACCAGACTAAAGCCGAAGACCCTTCTGTCATTACGTTATTCACAGCCTATGCTGACGGTAATTTCCATGCAGGTGTGGAAAATGGCTGGATTGTGAAAGAAGAGTAAAAAAAGGGGGCTGGCAGTCCTATTCGTTCTGGATTTTGACAAATGCCCGCCTCCATAAGCCTTAATGATAAAGCAAAAGCCCTTCCAGACGGAGGGGCTTTTAGCTGTTTTATCAACATCATGATGAATTAATTCATATATCTTTTTTGCTAGATTCTCTCACTCTATTATTTATATACTTTAATCGTAATTGTCTTGCTTCCCCACTGCAGTGCACGCTGTTTATTTGGAATGAAGACATCAATTTTGTTTCCTCTTACGGCAGAGCCTTTGTCCCCCGCAATTGCCTCTCCATATCCAGGCACATATACCTTTGATCCCAGTGGAATAACCTTCGGATCCACCGAAATAACCTTGGCGTTCGGGTTCTTTTTCAGATTGATTCCTGTATAGGTAATGCCGCTGCAGCCCTTGCAGCTGGCAGTATAGGCAGTCGCCTTCACTTTAATTTCTTTATAAGCTTTCGTTGATGCAGCCTTTACAGCTGTCTTTTTAGGTGCTGCAGCTTTTGCTGAAGCTCCAGTAACCTTTAGTACTTGCTTAGGTTTAATTGTATCTGAAGTTAATTTATTCCATGATTTAATCTGCTGTACAGTAACGTTATGTTTTTTAGAGATTGCCCAAAGCGTATCTCCCTTTTTTACTGTATACGTATTTCCTGCGGCTGAAGCGACATTGGAAAATCCAAACGATAGAAAAACAGTTGTGATTAGATAGATTACTAATTTCTTCATGATATCTCCTTTATGTCCCTTGATAGAAACATATTAACACCAGAAGATAACAGATAGATTTCAGTAAAACTCTTTTTTTGTTACAAATAAAATAGGTTTTAATAGTTTTGTAATATAAATTACCAGATTTTCATATGAATTTTCCAGCAGAACCAAATAAGGCACCTTTTCCCGCTTGTGCAGGTAAGGTGCCCCATGTTAATAGGCAAAATTGTGACTGCCGATTTGTTTAATGACTGTTCTAGTAAATATCCATTGATCTGTAAGGGACAAAGGGACAGGTCCCTTGTCCCGGATTAAATTTCTCTAATAAGAACTTAATCGGAGAGATGAAGAGGGTTATCTAGATCACTGCCTCACTCGATGAATAACACTTTTTGAAATCCCAGTAATCCTCGACAACTGCCTTAAAGATACACCATCCAATTCCTTTAATTTTGACAGGAAAATATCTCTGTCTCCTTTTTCCATCTGCTGCAGTACACTTGTATTTTCGAGCCCAATTTTACGGATTTGTTCCATTATTTCTGCGTCGCTCAATCTTTTTTTATTATTTAAATCTAAGCACCGGTCGTCATTACGCTGGCGGGAGTGTTCAATAAATCTTTTCATGGCTGTCCTTCTATCCAATGAAAAAAGATTTAAAGCCATTGCAGTATCTACCATCTCTTCTTTATGAATATACTCCCTTATGCTAGTCCACTGACTTCTCAATACGTCTTTTGTCAGACCTGCTTTTAAGGGGTTTTGGTGTATATATCTTAGAACTTTTAAGAAGACAGCTTGACTATCTATGATTTCACTTTTAAATCTCTCTTGAAACAAATGTCCGCATCGTTCATATTTCAAGTTGTACCAATAAACATAGCTTGAGCTGATTCTTTTAATTGACGTTGAAATGCTTTCTTCTTCAGATTCTTTAACAAGAAGGTGTATGTGGTTATCCATTAGACAATAGCCGTAAAGATGAAAATTTCCTTTGTTCTTATATTTACTCAGCACCTCTAAAAACTTTAGCCTATCCTCTTTTTCTTCAAAAATTGTTTGCCGATTGATCCCTCTCAGCATAATATGATAGATACCGCTGCTGCTTTTCTTCCTCGACACTCTAGGCATTAAACTCAACTCGTTTCACGTTTCAAGGCTTGTCTTTGCTTTGATTTCTTTTCCTTCAAAATTTCTTCTAAACTTTACAGCTTTCCAAATAGACTCGTCTGTGATACGGGTCTCACCAGCCAAGTCTGATATAGTTCGAGCCAGGCGGATAATTTTGATTTCTACCCTATTACTCCATTGGTGATTCATTGACATTTGCTTAATAAACTTACGCTGTTTTTCTGTTAGAAAACTTGTCCTAATAAGTGTTTCAAACGGAACAGTTGCATTTGTAGGCCCTTTATTCCTCTCAGTTTGAAGCTCGCGGGCGCGAATAACGCGACTGCGAATAATTTCAGAAGAATCTGTATCTCGATTCTTTAGCCCCAGATCTACTGGATTTAGAGAAAGCAGAATATCCATACGATCCAGAACAGGACCTGAAATCCGATTTATGTAGGATCGAATTTGTTTTTTGGTACAGGTGCAGTAATGTGATGGTGATCCAAGGTAGCCGCAAGGACAGGGGTTCATGGCTCCAATGAGAATAAAAGACGCCGGGTAAGTGACAGTAGAATGAACACGGCTAATCGTCACTTTACCTGTTTCGAGAGGCTGCCGAAGCATGTCTAATGTTTTTTTCGTAAACTCTGCCATTTCATCCAGGAAAAGGACACCATGATGAGCTAATGAAATTTCACCGGGTTTAGGATAAGATCCTCCTCCGATAATAGCAACGGAAGAAGCAGAATGGTGAGGATGACGGTATGGGGCATGTTCGGGGTTCAAAAGCTGCTCGTTTGCAAGCTGATATAAACTGATTACTTCTAATATGTTTTGTTTCGATAATGGCGGGAGAATAGAAGGAAAGGTTTCTGCGAGGAGGCTTTTTCCACAACCCGGAGGGCCGCTCATTAGTACATTATGACCGCCTGCTGCTGCAACTTCCAATGCGTACTTAGCATGTTCATGGCCAATTATTTGGGAGAAATTTTTCTGGTAAAGTGACCCGTTAAAAGAAGATTTAGCTTGCGGTTTCACTGAGGAGTGCGACACCAGACAATGTCCGCTTATAGAGGTTAATACGTCATGAATATGATGAACTATAGTACATTCCAGCCCTTCCAGCATATCAACAGGTATCAGTGGGTCGGGAGGAAGATAAACTTTCTTAAACCCTAACTTCTCTGCCGAAATTAAAGCCGGCAGCATTCCTTCCACTTTTTCGATCGTACCGTCCAATGATAATGCCCCTAAAAACAAAGTATCAGGTGAAATATCTGATTTTATTTCACCATATTCTTTTAAAATACCTATAGCCATTGCCAAATCGAACAATGGTCCGTTTTTCTTTTGTTCGGACGGTGATAGATTAATGACAATTCTCTGGTTTGGCCTTTTAGCATCCATGGTTCTTAAGGCAGAAAGAACACGCTCTTTTGATTCTTTAACAGAAACATCAGGAAGGCCAACAATGACCATTGATGGCAGGCCGGGTGAAATCTGCACTTCTACCTGTACCCGATAGCCTTCTAACCCTTTCAGGCCAATGCTTGAAATTTTTACAGTCAAAAGCATAACCTCCTATAATATTGACTAGTGAAAAATGTTTATGGAGAAAATGTTATTACTGAGCAGTTTTGATCGCAGAAAAATGGGGGAGTGCGGAAAAATCTCTAGCGTACTAATTTCGACAAATGTTGGAAGAAACCTGCTTTTTGTGAGATAGAAATTTTTAAAATATTATTTATGTTGAAGCTATCCCCCAGTTTTTAGGGAGGGACACTGTACCTGTCCCTTTGTCCCTTATCTTAATCTATCATTATCTTCAAAAAACTCTCGCCTTCCTCAGTCGCAGGCAGTCCGAAGAACTCGCTGAATGTCGCTCCAACGTCAGCCATCGAATTGCGTTTTCCGATGTTAACCGGTTTTATCCGCTTGCCCGCAGCGAGTATTGGAACGTATTCTCTCGTATGGTTGGAGTGTCCGATGGTCGGGTCATTGCCATGGTCAGCCATGATAATAATTAGATCCTCCTCTGCCATCTTGGGCAGGAATTCTGCGAGCCACTGGTCGGTTGTATTCAGCAGCCTCGCATACCATTCTGTATCTTCGGCATGGCCTGCCAAATCGGTCTCCTGTACATTTACCAGAAACGCAGCATCCTCTTTTTCTTCTAAATAACCATTCTCCAAAGCTTGTAATACTTTTTCAGTATCGACAATTGGTTCTGCAGGTCCTTCGCCATGTAGAACATCTGCCGTTTTGCCAATCCGATGGACTTTGAGGCCATGCCGGGCAGCGATCATCGGAAATTGTCCGTCTATGTTTACACCGTAGCCCATGTGATAGACTTCATAGCCTTTCCCGTACACCTTTGCCTTCGGGGCATCCACTCCCCACTGGCCGGGATTTTTTTCATGTACAACTGACAGGATATGTTCAATGGTTGTATAGGGTCCTCCAAACGCAATGACCCGGCTGGTGTCTACATTCTGGCGGACAATTTTCCCGACTTCCTTTAATTCCTGAAAAGGCATTTTATTAAAATCAGCGGTTAAATTGATGATGTTTCCCAGGGAGGACTCAAGATTATCCCCGATGACACAGGCACCATTTACTAATAGCACCGGCCGGTCATTCCATGGATATTCAACCCCATAGCCTGCTTCAGTTAATGCCTGCGCCAGGTCTGGATGAATATCTTTCATCAATCTTTTATTCGAGCGCTTCGGGCAGCTCCCGGCAATTTCCTGGTGCCCGAGGTACGTGTCTGCCCCGTGATGGGCCAATGCCGAGAAGCCGTAAGCATTGGCAGGGTCTTCCTTCCCATCCACAAGCGCCCCCAGCCCAAGCCTATATAGAGTTGGTATTTCTAAAAAATCAGCCGATTCCCTGATATGCTTATAGGTATTGGCCCTGCAGTCAGAAGGGCTGAACTCACCGCAATCCTCCATTGCGCCGATGCCAAAGCTGTCAATCACCAGCAGAATTGCTTTTGCCATCCTTACCACTTCCTCTCAAAGTGAACCAGTTCCGGCTTTCCTCTTTGAATTCCTTTTACCAGGGCAATATGGGCCCGTGTGACGAACACCTGGGTGCGAAAGGAGAAAACAGCTGTATCTCCTTCAGAAACCTGAAAGCCCTCCGGTTTCTCAATCGCACCATAGTAATCAATCGCTTCAGGAGCCGGTTCGATTGCTTTTACATACTGGTTCAATACTTCTTTTTCATCGCTTCCGACCAGGCACCCGGTTAAATGGGAGCGTCCGTAATAGCCGCCGCCAATGACGTAATAATGCTCCTGATCCTGGTGGGACACTTCCGTTACATATACAATGGCTGGTTTCTCAGGGAGATCCCGGTAAGCATGCAGCGGGGTCGTTCCGGTAAGGGCATGTCCCGGTTCTCCATGTGTTACACCCTGTTCTGCCAGGAAAGGTATGGTTTCACAGCTGGTCGCACTTGGGCCGTTTACCTGTTTTACTTTAATGCCCTTTTTCTCCAGAACCTCTTTTGCCTTTAAAAGGGTTATAAAGTTAGGAGTTGGCTCCATGCTTCTCCTGTCCCTAGATAGCTGAAAATTTGGGAAGGTCGTGACACCTGCTATGTTAATCCCAGGAAGTCCGGCCAGTTCGAGAAGCTCTTCATCCAGCTTTTCCAATCGAAAGCCTCCCTGCTGTCCGGGATAAATCATATCGCCTTGTGCATACACCCTGAGAAGTACATCCTGCACTGTTCCTGACTGAACAGCCGCATCAGAAAGCTGTCTGGCACGCGCAAGGGAAAATAGGGTAATGACCTCAGGATTCCATGACAGCACTTCCGGCCACTGATTTTTCCCGGGCTGGACCAGGTGGCCGACATTTCCTATTTCAACGCCGCCTTCTGCCAGTGTTTTGGCTTCGTCGAATTCAACAGCAACCGCCTTTTCGATGCCGTGCTCTGCAATAAACTGGCCTATAAACGGAAGCCTTCCAAGCTGCTTGCTCATGAAATATAGCGTGAAATCATGATTTTTCGCCGTTTTTGCCAGTGCTTCTACATTTTCTCCGAGTATATCGAGGTCAATTACGTACGTATTCGGGGGTATTTGCCCGCTTTGATGCAAGGTGACTCCTGATTGAATAAGCTTAGGATTTCTGCGCTTTGTTACATCTAAAAACATGGAAGTTCCCCCCTTTATTTACGGGTATCAACGATGCTGCACTTCTTTTGCAAGAGGTATCACTTTTTCCAGTATGCCGATGATCGTGTCCGCTCCTGATTTCATCGGATTGATGCGGAGTCCATAATCCTTCAGTTCGGGCTGTGCTTCCAAAAAGCTGCCGGAAACGCGGTAAATCATCGGAATGATTTCATATTTTGATTCCGCCCCAACCGGATGGGTGGCCACCCCATGCTCGTCACTGATGCTGATCACACGTTGGGCAATCGGATCCTCGAGCTCTACAATGACATTTTTGGATTGGGCATTCGTCATGTAGGCGGCGCGAATTCCGTTCACAGCGCCTTCATTCAGACGGCGGCAGAGCTCTTCCACCTGCTCGTTCTGAATAGCCAGCGATACAGGCGCGAAGGTCATCATTCTTAAAAGCTCCATGGCTTCGTAGCCCTGCACCTGGCCGCCGCCCGAGTAGTTATAGTGATGCACCCGTTCGATGGCGTCTTTTTTGCCGGCAATGACCGCAATTCCTTCCGGCCCGAGAAGCTTGAATCCGGAAAAGGTTGAGTAATCCGCCCCTAATTCCACGCCAATACCCTTTGTCTTCAATGCGCAATAATTGTCATCCACAACGATAGGAAGATCCGGGCGTTCTTCCTTCACTGCTTTGATGACTTCGGCCAATTGGTAATGATCTGCAGGCTGCTGGCGGGCATGCTGAATATAGAAAACTTTAGGACTTTGATTAGATACGTCTGTTCCGGACGCTTATATATTGGGGAAACTCCAAGGTCTCCCATCGAAAGAAATTGCCTGCCCTTGAAATGGCGGCTCATACAGTCAACCAGTTTGAATTGTTTTTCCTGTGCTTCCTGTATCGATAAGCTTGGCAAAACTGAATTTGCGTACTTTAATTGGGCTCGGTTGTATGTGGACACTATGATCGCTCCCTTATTGAAAAAGCTCTGGATGGATTAACGGTCAAAAATTGATGAAGGATGCTTTCCGGCACTCCGGATTTCTTCAATTTTGGAATAAACGTCTCAAGCACAAGACCGTAGCCCGGGCCTCCGTTCTTCTTCCAATGCGATTTGCGGGTTAAGTCAGCTGACAGAAGAATTTGCTTTTCATATCCGCGGTTTATAAAATCAATAAGAAAGTCAGCTCTTTCTTCATCGGGACGGTAATTATTTTTTCCGATTGTATCAAACGCGATATAGGCTCCTGTTTCCAAAACAGCCAGAACTTCCTCTTTATTCGGGTTGAGGTCCTGATGGCCAATGATGATCTGATCAGCTGGAAGACCATGCTTCGTCAGCAGCTCTACCTGCTCATAGCCCAATGTTCCGAGCGTTGTATGAGTGGTCACCGGAAGACCGGTTTCGACACCGGCCATAGCGGCACCAATTAGGAGCTCACGTTCGATTGGCTTCATTTCATTTTTGCTTGTGCCCACTTCCCCGATGACACCCGGGAGTATGCCCGTATCAGCAATCCCTTCCTTGGCTTCTTTTATAAAATGCTGTGCAAACTGCTCCGCTTTCCAGCCGTCTGCAAAATCCGGGATATAAGGATCCTTATAAAAGCCTGTGCATGTAATAAGGTGAACCCCGGTTGCCTCGCTCAGCCTTTTTAGCACAAGAGCATCCCGGCCCATGCCGTCATTCGTCACTTCCACCATTGACCTTCCGCCGAGACGATAGAAATCCTCCAGTTCCTCACGCATGCCCTGTTCATCATCCAGAATCGTATCCGGGTCTTTTTTTACTCTCGAAAGATCAATGGAAAGGTGCTCGTGAGCCGAGCAAATCCCCAATTCTTCCGGAGCAATTTTTCCAAGTACGGTTTGTATCATGGCTGTCCGCTCCGTTCTCTTTGTTTTTTTACTGAGGTATGTTCATGATGCCTAGTGCTACCAGGATATTGGCTATGATTCCGACTGCAATGGCACCCACTGGGCCGACCGCAATGCGGACAATCGGGCGTCCTGCCGCTTCATTCAGCAGATAGAATCCGGCAATAAAGAAGAATCCAAACCCTGGTGCAATTGCATTGGCAGCGTTCGCTCCACCGATTAATAGTGCTACTTCCAGAAGTTTGGTCATCGCACTGCGGATATTTTCCCCGGAATTACGGACACCGGGATATTTATCAAGGAATCTTGCAATTGAACTTAATAGCATAACTTCTATGAAAATAATAATGACACCCCCGATTAAGGCTACCCAAACATTCGGGGAGAAAAATCCGACGACGAAGATGAGTGTGAATCCGACCGGGCTGTATACACCTGTTGCGATCGCTGTACTGGCGACAAGCGGAATAAAGCCGAGCGCACGGGCAGCCGCAGCAATTCCAGCATCTGTTGCTTTGCCCTCTGCTAATAGATTTAGAGAAATCGGATCTCCTGCCATAATCCATAGATTCGTAGCAGCTGCAATAAGACCGCCAATGATCATAAAGAACACAACATTTTTTCTGATTTTAGCCACTTTATCACTGAATACAGCGGCCAGGTCGATGGATGAGCCTTCTTCAGCTTTTTCCTTCATGGCAAAAATAAGCAGGAAGATCATTCCTGTAATAAGGGCCATTCCTTCCTGGTTCAGTGTTACTGTCGTGCCTGAAATCGTCAGAACTCCGCTTTCATTCAGCCAGACAGCAAGCTGACGGATCAATGCGGAAACGATAAATGTTATGACCCCTTTTTTAACGCTGAATTGCATGGCAACCGCAAGTGCCGGGAATGCCATAAAGGTAACGACAACCGGTGTTCCAACCGCTCCCATAGCTTCAAGGAAATTAAGCGGCAGATAATCGAACAGCTTCACAAAGCCTTCGAGCCCGATTAACAGCCCTGCTCCATAAGCACCGCCAATCACCGCCGCAAGCGGTGTTCCCCATTTGTTTTTCGGCGTCAGCAATCCGATAATGTCTGTCCCCAGCAGGATACTGTGAACGAGTATGATACTCGCCGAGAGTGTAAAAGGGATTCCAAATCCGATTACCAGGCCGAAACTCATCGCAAAGGCAGTAAAGGCCAGGTCCCTTCTCGTCATCCGCCCTTCCACATGTTCGGAGACAATTGGACGGAGCCCATCATTAAAAACGGCAATATTCATATTGGCCAAAACAGCAGCAACGGCCCCGATCAGGATAATTAATGTCATTTCCATTTCTTTTTCCCCCTCAATTAAAATGGATTAGCTTTTATTCTTTAAAGCTTTGATAATCATAGGCACTGCGGCTTCTTTATGGTCAGCTGTAAAACCGAATGCTTTCTTCCCTTCGCTGACAGCGGTTACAATTTTCTCCTCAACAGGCTTTTTCCCCGGCATGGAAACTGTCTCGCAGTTTGGCTTGCCGAGAAGGGCGATCGCCATGGCTAAAGCACCGCCGCCGCCTGTGTGGCAGGCTCCTACATAATAATCTGCCTGTCCCGTCTTAACAGCCATCGCTGCTTCCAGATCGGATTTGACCATCGTTGTTATGCTGCTGTCAATCTCTTTTATTAAGCTCTCAATCTCTTTTTTATCCACCTGTCCGCCAACTACAATTTTCATCTTAATTTCCTCCTTTGTTGATTTGCAGTACATTTGTGTAATGTATAAGCAGAAAATCGATTTCCTCTTGGGGGAGCTGATTCTTCCATTGCTGCTGTACAAAATCGATTTCCTTCATTGCTGTGGATGCTTCCGGTGACTGTTTGACTTCATCCAGCAGGGCAGGATGAGGAGCCTCAACCTGTTCGCCATTTTCAATTCTCGTCAGAGCTGTCGGCAAATGGGTGAAAAGCATTTCCGCCCCTTCGATGGCATCCTTTTTCAAGTGTGACTGCAGGTGCATAAAAGCCAATGTCGTTATATCAGCGGCTTTTGTGCTGACAACAGACGAGCTTAATAGGATATCCATTCTTTCTTTGAGTTGGTTTATATCCATGGTTATAATCCCTCCAAAATACAGTATTTAGTATATTAATGCTGCTAAGAAACTAGAACTTTAGTTTCTTAATAGTGTGGATATTTTTTCCCTTCCTCTACCAGCCTTTGGACCTCTTCCACTTTATTGAACTGGAGGAGCTGGATTTGTTCTCTGATATTTGTTCTTTCACTTTCAATAACAATGGCTGCTGTGGTTGCTTTTATGGCCAGTTCCTTTGCCTTTTTCGACTTAAAATCAGAGGAAGCAAACGTTTTTAGTGCCCTCGCTTCATCTGCGTTCCAGACCGCTGCATCAATACTGCCGTTTTTCAGCATATTGAAAAGCTGCATATAGTCCACCTTTATCAATTCAACTTTGTGCTCTTCACATTCAAGGAGGGTGATATTGGCCTGGTCAGCGGATGAATAGTCAATTCCAATTTTCATGCCATCTGTAATCTTGCTGTTTTTGCTATCTGAAAAAAAGACTTTATGGGACGTGACATAGGTCTCCGGTCCAAGTGTATGAAGAATTTCCAGGCCATCAAACTCCTGTACGGCCTCTTCTGCCGCCAGCTGGGACATGATCGCAAAATCGTAGCGCCGGGTTTTTAATGATTCGATCCGCCTTCGGGCCCCTCTCATATAAGCGAGTCCAGACTTCTTGTTAATCTCCTCGAACCCTTCAACAATACCAGTCGCCAGTCCCTCATACTTGCGGGAATAAGGCAGCGGCATTACGCCCATCACCGGTCCGATGCCGGCAATCTCATACAGCAGGTTGATATCCCTCTTTTTCAGAAAAGTTCCCAGATGCCCTCTTGATTCAAGAGAGATGGCATGCAAATCCTCCAGCACTCTTAATGCCCCCTGCACAGTCCCGCGGCCCAGAGATAGCTTGTCTGTAAAATCACTTACCCGGGGGATTCTCTCTCCCTCCGAAAACTGAATGAGCTCCTTCGCAATAAACTTGGCAGCCAGCCCATTCTTTGAATATAAACTTTCCCAAATACGGCTCATATTGTAATACCTCTTTACTTTGATCAATATACGGAAAACTGTATATTACTAGTTTAGCTGGTATGGGTTGTTATTTCAAGAGTTTTCTAAAAACGGTGACAGGCACCACCCGAATTTTGTCGATTTAAAGGAATTCTCCCTCAAAGAAGAGAATAGATGATATTGATATAGAAATAAGTATGAAAGGAGAATATTGGATGACCCGCCCGAAAAGAATTTGGAGTCCTGACCATTACCACCATGTGGTCAGCCGAGGTAATTGGAGAGCTAACTTGTTTGAAGACGAATTAGATTTTACCTCTTTTTTGAATATCCTTCACTACACTCATCGTTCTGCCAGCCTCGAAATTGCAAGCTACTGTTTAATGTCAAACCACTACCATCTCATGATTAAAACTCGAGAATTATCTCTGTCAAAGGTAATGAGAAACATTAATAAAAACTATGCTGATTACTACAATAAAAAATATCAAGTACAGGGACATTTATTTGAGAAACGTTTCTATAGTAAGCCTATTTATGATCTTTATGGGCTGCTGGAGGTTAGCCGTTACATTCACTTAAATCCTGTTGAAGCTAGAATTACAGATTCTCCTCAAAACTACCGCTGGTCAAGCTTCCCCTTCTATTATTACTCACAGCCACAATCACCTGATTACCTTAACCTCAAGCCAATAACTGAACTTTTTTCTGGTGAAACCGAAAGTAAGCAAAAACAAAATTATTGCAGATGGATGGTAAATGACCTTAAGGTTGAACATCTCAATAAATAGTCTCTCACTATAGGAATAGTGATTAGTGGTCTATAAACTGGTACAGGTACCTGTCACCAGAAAAAGAGCTGCAATAAAAGCAGTCCCACCATATCGTTTAATCATTATCTATAAGATACTCTTAAAGCCCCTCGCCTGCTCATCCAGCTTTCTTGCTGCTTCCCCGATATCTTTAAATGAGGATACCGCCTGTTCATTAAGTACCTGGTTTTCAGTTATGCCGGACTGCGATTGCAGGGTGGCGTCACTGATTTTGTTGATTTCAGCTGATATTCCTTCGATATGGGCGTTGACTTCCTGGATGGAGTCCTGCACCCGGTTTGCGAGCTTTCGCACTTCTCCGGCAACGACGTTGAAGCCTCTGCCATGTTCGCCGGCACGCGCTGCTTCTATGGCTGCATTTAAGGCGAGCAGATTGGTTTGCGCCGCTATTTCCCGGATTGTTTTTACGATGCTGCCGATGGATTGTGCCTGTGATTTGAGAGAATGGAGGATTTCCAGGTTTCCTTTGGACTCATGAACGAGCTTGCCTATTGCCTGAGCGGCCTCCTCGCTTCTTTCAATTCCAGCTTTTGCTTTTTCACTAAGGGCTTCTGACATTTCCTGCAGCTGGGATGCCACCTGTGCGGTATTCGTTTCCCGTTCCGTTATATCCGTAGCAATTTTCAAGACACCAGCAACCTTGCCGTCATCGCCGAATACCGGTGTGTATGTTGCCTCGAGCCAGATTAATTCCCCATTCTTGGTCACACGCTGGATTTTTTCCTGAAAGCTATTGCCATTGCGCAGATTTCTCCAAAGCTCCTGATATTCCCTGCTGGCTGCAAATTCAGGAGTGCAAAATTGCTTATGCAGCATATTCGGCATTTCTTCTGCCCGATATTTGACGGTGCGGGCAAAATTCTCATTTGCCCAAAGCACTTTCCCGTTTCCATCAAATTCAATCATAGCCAGAGAATTTTCAATTGCAGCCAAAACAGCTTCTTTTTCAAGAACTTGTGTACTTTTAAAATGATTAGGCTGATTAGTTGTAAGCATGCTCTTCCTCTTTTCAAAAAAGTTTGTCAGAACATATCCCTACAAGAGCACTGGTCCCCTGTAAGTGCTGGCCGGTTGCGCTACTAGCTCAAATTCATTAAAGCGCCCAATTCCCATTGAATTCTCATTGCTTCCAACTTGTTCCGTTCATAAGTCTATAGTACTAGGTTCGGTTAGGCATCACAATTTTCAATGCTCTGCCGTCCATAATACTGAAAATTCAAAAAACTAATCACTAAGACTCATGATTCCCATAATTAGTAAACGTAGAATAGAACTGTAAGAGATTATGCAGAAGGGATGGATTTATCTGAAACATAAATTAATCGCGTTATCTTTAGCCTCTGCTTTAAGCTTTTCGCTTTTTCCGGAAAGAAGTCTTGCCGAGCAGACCGCGGTGGAAAACAAGGCGATCATACCTGGCGCGCATACAGTAACAGAACAATACTTTGACGGTGCCGGCAACAGCTGGCTGACCACTAAGAATCCCCTCCAATATCAGCAGGCAACTCTTTACGGCAATATCGGTCTGGCTCCTTATCTATGGGGAAATGCAGCGGAAGGAACCGGATGGCATCAAATGTACAAGCCTGCTTCTGTAACGGGAACTCAGGTAAACGGCAGTTTTGAAGATGCCCAGTTTGTTATAAGGGTTCCGGACCACTGGAATGGCCGGCTGGTTGTTTCGGGAATCCCGGCGACAAGAAATGAAACATCGACCGATCTGCTTTTCAGCGATTATGTCCTGGAAAAAGGATATGCTTTTGCTGCGATCGATAAGGGCACCCAGGGTGAGGCTGATTCGGCTGATCCATTGGCAAAAGTAAAGAATGCCTTAGTCGATGAAGATGATAGTGTAGCAGAATGGCATCAGCGGTTCCGCCAGGTTACGAAAGCATCACAGCAGTACTTAGCCAGCCATTATTCGGATGGGCTGATCGATCCGGCAGATTCTTCTGATCCTGCGAGTGATTTAGTATCGGCAGAACATAAGATTCCTACATATGCGATGGGGATTTCCAATGGCGGCTACGTCGTGCGCTATGCTCTTGAAAATGACGATCCGGAGAAAACCGGAGAACCCCGCCTTTTCGATGGAGGAGTCGACTGGGAAGGCGTTTTATGGACGGAGAAAAAGGAAAATTTAATCAGTTCCCTGACCACTGTTGTGAATCATGCGGAGGAAGCTTTGTATGGCAGCGGCAAAGAACAGAAAAAAGCGGTTAAAGAGCTATACAAAGCAGGTTTGCCAAAAGGGTCGGAAAAACTGTGGGCCTACCATGATCAGGTATACTGGTTTGTTTCGCTGAATATCTATCGGGACCATTTTGATCCGGAAGCACCCGGCCGGACGGAATGGAGCAATTACCTGAACTTCGTTAATGGCGTGAGAGACCGTTCCTATGATCCTATTTTTGAAGAATATAAGTATGTGACCCGTCCAAAAGAAGTGAAAGAAAATATTAAGGAAGTGGCCAATACTGGAGATATTGATGTGCCGCTGATCTCTTTCACGGGATCACTGGACGCGCTGATTTTCCCGGAGATCCATGCAAAGGGGTATCAAAAGCTGGTCAAGAAAGCTGGAAAGCAGGATCTTCACCGGATGTATACGATTGAGAACGGCAACCATGTCGACAGCCTTGTCTGGAACCCGGGCACCGATCCGGATCAAGAACTTCAGCCTCTGCTGCCTTATGCTCATCAATCATTTGACCTGCTAGTTGACTGGGTGGAAAACGGAAATGCGGCTCCTGCGAGCAAAACGGTTGATGCACCGGAGAACCCGGTTAAGGTCATTGATTTGAAAACTGGGCTGGAACGGGATCCCCGTTAGGCTGGTGGAGATGTCGTTCGGAAATTGGACAAATGTCTTCCGCACAGAAATTGAGGCTATCCGCACATAAACTGTTTTTAGTGGCTCATGATAGAATATCAAGGCGGTTATTTGAGGAAGAAAGATGCCCCAATCGTTATAGATTGGGGTTTTTAAGAGTTTTTTGGTAAATAAGCAGTTCTCTCCTGCTTCGGGTTTGTGCTGGAAGGCAAATTATATCGCTCTGGGCGAAGGTTACCCCCGGCTTCGGACTGTATCTGGCGATTTCCTGCTTTTTGTGTCTGAAGTTGGACCGGGTTCGGACTCTAACTCGGGCGCTCGTACATTCTGTGTCCGAAGTTCTCCCAGATAACCCCGCTCATCCCTCTCAAAATCAGCGAAGAACCTTCCGGCTTCCCGCCATCAGCCACATCACTACCGGAAGCAATCCAAATGAAACCAAGGTAATCCCCGTCCAGCCTCCGGTCTGCCATACCAGGCCGGCAAGCGTACCTCCGGTTGCGACTCCAAGATAATAGCTTACAAGATAGAGGCTCGAGGCACCGGCTTTGTGATGGGCAGCGCGTTCATTTACAATAGCCGCCATCAGTGAATGCGCCACAAAGAATCCCAGACAGGTCAGGCATAGACCTATTACAATTACCGATAAGGCGTGCACATTTGTAAGCAAGGTCCCTCCTATTAAAATGAAAGTTCCAACCGAGACCAGTTTGGTTTGCCTGAAATAAGAGGATAGCCTTCCGCCCAGAATGGAGCCAGCTATACCGAAGCTGTACGCCAGGTAGGTAAAAGAAATATTTTTTACAGAGAGATTAAAAGGATCCTGTTCGAGATAAAAAGGCAGGTATGTCCATACTCCTGTAAACGAGAACTGGAGGAGGATCCCCATCGCGAATGCAGGGAAAAGCTTCGTATTTTTCAGATGTGAGCCCATGCCTGACAAGTCTTTTTGTACAGATCTTTCACTTGGCTTAAAATAATGAGATTTTGGCAGAGTCATAAAATAAATGATGAATAGCAAAATGGAAAATCCAAACAGGCAGTAGACAGAAGTCTGCCAGCTGGCCATATCTGCAATGTACCCGACGAAGATGCGGCCGGCCATTCCGCCAATTGCATTCGCTGCAATATACATGGTGATGCCGAGGCTGATGCTGCCTGGAGCGAGCTCCTCCCCTAAATAGGCGATGGCTGCTGCAGGCAGCCCCGCTATGCAAAAGCCCTGCAGGAAGCGAAGCACCAGAAAGGTTTCAAAATTAGGCGCAATGGGCAATAGCACCAGCGGAATTATGGTGCAGACAAGTGTGAAATTCATAATGGAAACCCGTCCGATTCGATCAGACAGAAATCCGAAAAATAATAATCCGAAAATCATAGAAACTACAGCAGCAGACAGTGATAAACCGGCTGCTGCAGATGTGATGTCAAATGAATCTGCCAGCAGCGGCATAATCGGCTGCACAAAGTATAAATTGGCGAATACTAAAATGGATGCACTTGTCATTGCAATCATCATTTTTTTGAAGCCTGCATCCTGCAGCGAATATTTAGTTGATTCTTCTTGTTGAACATTTACAGCAGTCATTTCCCCACCCTGTTCCACTAAAGCGCTAAATCCATCATACCATTTTATTTAGGGGAAATCGAAAAACTCCGAATATTCACCTCGTATGATTTCCTTCCCAAATTTCCTTCTGGTATTTTTGAAACAGCGCGCACCTTCATTCCAGCTGTCCTAAATGTTATAATAAAGGAATGTACTTTACAGGGCCGACTAATCCGTTTTACGGGAGCCTTGTTCTAAATAGATTCGACAAAATTCGGGTGGTGCCTGTCACCAATAAGGAGGTATGAACATGATTCCGGAGCGGTTTTTGGAGCCTTTGGAGTTTGCAGCGAATGAGCTGAAGGGGCTGCTGCGGGCTGAGAATGAGGAGGATGCGCGCCTGGTGCAGAAGGGGCTGATGCTTTATCGGCAGGGGCTTGTGTATCAGCTTCGTTTTGAGGGTGATACGGTTTTGGCGACGGTTCAAGATGTAACTCCGGCAAAGGTTGAGCTGGACCTTGAATTCATTCATTTGAGTGAGTGTTCCTGTCCGGCTGAAGGTTTTTGCCGCCATCAGACTGCGGTCTTTCTGCAGCTTCTCTCTAAAGCCAGAAGTGTGTCCATGTGGATTGAAGAATGGCGGAAGCCGATCAAGGAAAAACAGACCGCCAAGAATTGGGGGCTTCAAAAAGCGAAGGATCTTTTGAAATCCTCCGGCCAGATGAAGGCGGATTATGATCGCTGGGTTGCTGTATTCGACGAAAGCTTTACCGAGCTGATGGAAAAACAGGGAGAACCCCGTCCTTATGTCCTGCCTGAGCTTTTCCATGTGTATCTGCGCCGCATGAAAGCGGGAGCACCGGTAGAGCAGGAATGGAAGCTTCTTTACCTTCTGATCGGCTATGTTTTTTCTTTTAAAAAGCTGATGGCGCTGAGCAGAAAGTACGGCCATGGCGAGGAATTGATTGACCGCTATTACCGCCATCTCTATCAGTCCTTGATGGAAGATTCCACCCAGATCATGTATAAATTGTCGGTTCACTCCCTTCCCTTCGCATTCGATCAATTTATCGAAAAGCTGAAGGATGATTCTGGCGGACTGATCACCGGTTCTTTTGGGATGGAGTATGAACGAACCCAATTATACCGGCTGCTATGGACACATTTTTTCAAAAAGAAAGAGTGGCGTGAAGCGGAGATCGAGAAGCTGAAATCCTCCATAAAAGAGGAGCCTAACCTGCCGTTATTGGCTGGCTATGTGCATCTTCAAATTCTTGAACGCAATGATGAACAGGCACTCAATGTTTTAAATGTGCCAAATGTCTTAATGACACCTTACATGCTTTACTGGCTCGATTACTTTTCAGCCCAGAAGGACTGGAATCGAATGGGCCCGTATGCAGAAGCATTTATCCATAAATTACGTGATTATCTGAAAGAAATTGATGACTATTACGCCTGCATGGATTTTACCCGGATGTCCATCAAGGCGATTTCTCCTTATTGCCTGGAGAGCAGCAAAATGGATTTGTACGAGAAAGCCCTGATGGAGACGCTACCGTACAGCTATAGTGACTATGAATATTTGCTTTTTGAAAAAGGCGAATTCATGAAATGGGCGGACCTGCAGGCGTTCATTGGCTTTGATCTTGATTCTCTTGGCAAGGACCGGATCAGGGAAATCAGCAAAAAGGAGCCGTCCATCCTCCTGCCGCTATATCATCAATCCATAACGGGCCACATTAATATGAAAAACAGAGATCATTACCGCGAGGCCGTCCGGAAAATGAAAAAGCTTCGCACGCTGTACAACAAGCTGAAACGCCAGGAAGACTGGCATCTTTTTCTTGAATTGCTGCTTGAAAAAACGAAACGTCTCCGCGCCTTTCAGGAAGAATGCAAAAGGGGTAAGCTAATCGATGCTTAAAACGAGATTTCTCCATGTGAAAGTGAAACCAATAAACAATGACCGCTACCTGATTTTTGCTGTTAATGAAGAGGGTCGCCTGCTTTCTCCGAAGGAATGGAAGCCTCTTCTTTTTAATCATCACAGGGAAAGCTTTTTCGGAACCATGCTTGATGCTGCAGAGGCAGACGGGATTAAGGGGATCTCTGTAAGCGGATGGCAGCTTGTCACCCTGTTTGCGGCAGAGCAATTCAACCGTTTGATTGATTGGAGCTGGGATGAAACGGCCGAAATTCTGCTGGCCTCCTCTCATGCACTTTATGATTCGATCGTGGACCAGGAATGGATGCCGGATTTTGCCGCCTGGGAACAAGGTCAATTCCGCTGGGCACTGCCGGAAAGTGTGATCGCCGAATTCGGCACAAACTTTTGGGAGCAGACAGTAGAAGGCTCTCCAGTCAGGGAATTTATCGGGGATTTATTTCACCGCTCCCTTGATGGCTATATGAATCAAAACCATGAAGCGAAAGCGCAGTTCGGTGAAAAGCTTGAAGCCTTGCGGAGTGAGCACCTCTCACCGCGGGATCTTGCAGCTTATTTTGATGAAGAAAGCTGGCAGGAATGGATCGGAGTTAAATCAAATGATGCTCCTTTCTCGATCGGACTTAAGCTGGAAGAGCCCGGGGATATCGATACCAGCTGGGATTTGACGATATTTCTGCGCGGAAAAAAGAATCCTGATGTATTTGTCGATTACAAGGATTATTCGAATTATCCGCATGACTGGCATGATTACGAGGATTCAATTGAAAAAGAGATCCAGCGCTGGCTGGAGCTTTTCCCATGGCTTGAAGGCAAGCCCAGCGGGATTTCGACTATGCTGACGGAAGATGAAGCCTGGACTTTTCTGACAGAGGCAAGCGAAACCATGCTGGCACTTGGCGTGGAAATTCTGCTTCCATCGTGGTGGCAGGCTATGAAGAACGCAAGCCTCAAGGTAAAAGCAAAAGTGAAGGGAACCGGCAGCCACCGTCCTTCGTTTGTCGGGCTGCAGTCGATGCTTGATTATGATTGGCGTTTCAGCATGGATGGAGTTGACTTAACAGAGGAAGAATTCCGGGGCATGGTAGAGGAAAAAAGACGGCTCGTCTATGTTCGCGGCCGCTGGATTAAGCTGGATCCCCATTTTGTCCGCCATATCCAGGATTTAATGAAGAAAGCGGAAAAAGAAGGTTTGCATGTCCGTGATTTGATCGAGCAGGAACTTATGGCTGACGGGAGCACGCAGGAAGACGAGCTGGATAACCCTAAGGCATTTGCCCGGATTCAGATTGAGCTTAACCGCCAATGGAAACAGATGGTGAAGCAGCTCCGCGATATTAAAAACCTTCCGCTTGAAGAGGTCCCTGCAAGCTTCAAAGGTGATCTCCGCCCTTATCAGAAGCTCGGGATGAGCTGGCTGCTGTTTTTGCGCCGCTATGGTTTTGGTGCCATTCTGGCAGATGATATGGGACTTGGAAAAACGATTCAGCTGATCTCCTATCTTTTAAAAGTTAAAAAAGAGGAAGACAGCGGCCCATCTCTCATTGTCTGCCCTACATCTGTACTCGGGAACTGGCAAAAGGAAATCGAGCGATTTGCCCCTGGCATGAGCGTATATCTTCACTACGGATCTAACCGCCTGAAGGGAGAAAGCTTTTCTGAAAAAGTAATGGAGTCTGATATTGTACTGACTTCCTATGGACTAACCCATATGGATCTGGAGGATTTTGAAGCAATTGAGTGGAGCTCCATTTCAATTGATGAAGCCCAGAATATTAAAAATGCGCAGACAAAGCAATCGAGAGCTGTCCGGACGTTAAAGGGCAAGCATCATATTGCCCTCACCGGAACGCCGATGGAAAACCGGTTGACCGAGCTCTGGTCCATTTTTGACTTTACGAACCACGGCTATCTCGGCAGTCTCGGGCAGTTCCAGAAGCGCTATGTTCTGCCGATTGAGAAGGATGACGACAAAAATAAAGTTAAGCAGCTGCAGGCCTATATCCGCCCCTTCCTGCTCCGCCGCACGAAAAAGGATGAGGATGTGGCCCTGAACCTGCCCGATAAGCTTGAGCAGAAGGAATATTGTCCGCTGACTGCTGAGCAGGCTTCACTATATGAGCAGCTTGTCCAGGATACATTCGCACAGATCGAAAAGCTGTCAGGTTTTGAGCGCAAAGGCCTGATTCTGCAGTTATTAAGCCGCTTAAAGCAGCTGTGCAACCATCCGGCCCTTTATTTAAAAGAAGAGAAGCCTAAGCATGTCCTTGAGCGTTCTGTAAAGCTTGAAAAGTTAAGCGAACTTGTCGGCGCTGTTCATGAGCAGGGAGAAAGCTGCCTGATTTTTACCCAATATATCGAAATGGGGAATATGATCGCCCGCCTGCTGAAAAAACAATTCGGATTCGACGTGCCGTTTTTAAACGGAAGCGTGCCAAAGCAGGAACGGGATAATATGATCACCCGTTTTCAAAATCATGAATTTCCGGTATTCCTGCTGTCGCTAAAAGCCGGAGGAACCGGTTTGAATCTGACGGCAGCAAACCATGTTATCCATTATGACCGCTGGTGGAATCCTGCCGTTGAAAACCAGGCAACTGACCGCGCCTACCGGATTGGGCAAAAACGCTTTGTTCATGTGCATAAAATGATTGCCACCGGCACACTCGAGGAAAAAATTGATGCTATGCTTGAAAAAAAGCAGACCCTTAATGACCAGATTATTACGAGCGAGAACTGGATTACCGAGCTTTCAACAGATGAGCTGCGGGATCTGGTTCACCTGACATAGAGCTGGTACAGTCTTCAAGTCCTTGATATGCATAAAGGCTTGAAGGCTGTTCTTTTATTTTTGCATATTCCGGCTTATTAGGTTTTTGCGTCAGAAACGTGACTTTGCTGCCTTTTTTTATAATAAAACAGGATAGCAGCTGATATGTAGGTTTCTTGTCCCCGGCGTTAATTGCCACCTGGCTTAATAAGAAGTTAAACTTGTAGTGAAGAGTTCGTTCCGTATCGTTGAACATAAGTGAAGTATGGCTTCTAAGAGGAATTCGTTGATAGGATTTATTATTCTGGAGCTTAATGAGCTGAAGCGCATCAAAGAAGCTTGGCTGATGATTAGTATTTAGACTTTTATTTTCTGTCTGAAAATACAGGTACCCGGTTTTATCTCCTTTACCCACTAAATCCCCTCCTTTTTATTATTTTCAAAAAATATATTCGACATATTCCGTGAAAATCCTCCCTGGTTCCTTTTACCCATATAGCATAATTCCTTATTCGTGAATAATAATCACTTTATATAACGTGACTAAAGTTCACAACCGGCCTTTTCAACTGCTATTCCCGCTAAGTTAAAAGAAAGAAAGTAAACGGCGGTGAAAAGGATGTCTTTATCTGAAATACTGAAAAAATTAAGAACGGACCGAAAGTGGACTCAGGATTTTGCTGCTGAAATGCTGAAAGTGGATCGCTCAACCATCAGCAAATACGAAACAGGCAAGGTCACCCCCACTTACCAAACCCTCCTACAAATGGCAGAAGTATATAAAGTGGACAAGACCTTATTGACTGATGAATTGGAGAACCCGTCCTCCTACTCAGCGGACAAGTCCATTTTAAAAGAAAACCCGGATGATAAGGATATGGAGATGATCCGGGAAATCATCAGCCAATATCCGGACCTGAAAAAAACCCTCCTGGACATATACACCTTTAACGAAAAGAAAAAAGCCCTCGCTGTGAGAGTGATTAAGAACAATATTCAGGCGTTGAAGGATTTCTAGGATAATCGACAAAATTCGGGCGGTACCTGTCACCATAAAAAAATAACCCGGCACAAGTGTACCGGGTTCCAATTCGGGGAAGTTTTGGGGATATGATTGATTTTCTATAGGGAAGGAATATGTGTGGACAGCTGGTTGGGGGATGCCGTCAGTTCATGATGGTTAAGCGTTTAGGTGTTTGCCGCTCTTGTGTATGGCTGTTTTGCATGACTGTTTCACGGATGAGCGATTCAAGCTGGAGGACTCGTTTGTTCAGATCATCGACTCTCTGGTTTGATTTTCCGAGCATCTTGATGAGGCTTTCGAGCATATATTCCAATGCCTTTACTCTTTCAGACACTTCATTCAAAACGGAAGCTCCTCCTTGGTCACGGTCACCGGCATTTCCTCAGTCTTCTTCCTGTCAAGAAAGCGGACGGTTTCCGCTACCACCTCTGTTACATAAATCCGTTTCTTTTCCTGATTATCATAATGCCGCGTCTGGATCCTTCCGGTTATCCCAATCAGGGTGCCTTTCCGGCAATACTGCGATGTGTTTTCCGCCGTTTTCTTCCATAATGTGCACTGCACAAAATCCGCATCGATTTCACCCTTCTGGTTGCGGTACTGGCGGTTTACTGCCAGCGTCACATTCGTCACCGGGATCCCTTCCTGTGTCCTTTTCAGCTCAGGATCCCTTGTCAGCCTTCCCACCAGGGTCACTTGATTGATCATGGTTTTCATCTCCTCTCTTTGGTAGCCTTATCATAGCCGGAACTTCTCCACTGTGTAAAAAAGCCAAAATGTGTTTTTCATAGTGCTTTTTTGCCAAAAACACCCCTAAAATTCAATTTTCGGCCCCTTTTCCGCAAAAAACTGCCTCGAAAATTCGATTTTCAACATTAGAAAAAAGAAAATTCGACAAACTGTCAAATTCGCTTTCAGTTTTGGCTGTGTTATAATTTTTTATAGACAACTTATTTTAGAGATGGAGGTAAGCCATGAAAACATTTAAACTTGTTTCTCTGCAATTGGTGGAAGAAAATGGCCTGATTGATATTGAACTGGATGATGGATTGATTATTAATAAAGAAGACGAAAAGAGCAACTGGCTTTTGGAGGCATTTATTGATAAATCCTATCTTGAGTACTTCAAAAAGCGCGCTGATGATAAGGACGAGCTGACCATCCAAGTTGTTATTACGAAAAAAGAAAACGATCCAGCCGCATTCCAAACTAAAATTACCTCTATCAGCGAACTGGAAAACCATATCAGCATCCTTTTTGAGGGATCACTCAAAAGAACGAAAAATGATTACGCAGAATTGCTGCTCCAGGACCTCTTGGACAAGGGATATATCGGCAACAATCTCCTCGACGAATTCAAGGATAAGATGCAAAGCAAGCCGCGCCTGGCTGCTGCTAAAAAGGAAAATAAAGAAACTCCCGCTCAGTCATGACGGGAGTTTTTCTTTACTATTACTCATCCTTGTTATCTTCATCCTGCATATCAAGCTTATCTTCCACAGCGTCTTCGCCCGGCTCGTTGTCGTCTTCCATCAAGTCGCCGTCGTCATCTGTATTGATGTCGTTATCATCTGTATTTTCATTCAGATCATTCACATCACCATTTTCCTCAGTGATTGTATCATCCTCCGGCGGCGGCTCCTGGTCGTCAGTGGCACAGCCTGCCAGTAGCATGGCGGAAAGAACGGATCCTCCGATAAGTGTTAAAAGCTTTTTATTCATCGTAAAAGCTCCTTTCAAAAGGTGTATTGTCGACCTGCTGCATTGGTCTTCCTTTATATTTCCCAAAAACCGAAACAACTTGCATCTATTTTTACAGAAAAAATCCCGCACATTGTATACGGGATTCTCAATAATTATCTTTCAATCGCAAACATAATTTCCGCTTCCATCGCGACTTCGCCATCCACGGTCGCACGGGCTTTGCCTTTTCCGATTCCTCTGCGGACGGAAAGAAGTTCTACCTCCATGAGGAGTGTATCGCCCGGCCGCACCTGGCGTTTCCAGCGGCATTTCTCCACACCGGCAAAAAAAGCGAGTTTACCTTTATACTCATCCAGTGACAACAGCGCCACAGCACCTGTCTGCGCACAGGCTTCAAGCGTCAGACATCCCGGAAATACATTGTAATTAGGGAAATGCCCATTGAACACTTCCTCGTTGGCACTAACATTCTTTTTGCCGACAGCCCGTTTTCCAGGCTCAAGTTCTTCAATGGAATCCACAAACAGGAATGGATACCGGTGAGGGATGATTTCTTTGATTTCTTCTACATTTAATTTCATATGTATCGCTCC
>NZ_BCUY01000036.1 GCF_001591465.1 Cytobacillus firmus NBRC 15306 | reverse complement strand
GATCATCATACTATTCCAAAAATATATCGGTAATAAAATGGAAGCAGTACCCCGATGACTGGGAGTACCGCTTCTTTGGGTTTTTACTGAATAACAGCTGATTAATTTCCGCTGTGATTAGCTTCTATCTGCTGTTCGATTGTTTTAACTGCGTTATCCAGAGCAGGTTTTGGTTCTGATTTGCCGGTTACAATCGTTTCAACAGCTTTTTTCATAGGATCCCAAACCTCTGCCATTTCAGGAACACTTGGCATTGGCACTGCATACTGGGATTGCTCCATTACAGCAGCTGCACCTTCGTTATTCTTAACGAATTCAGGATCTTCCATTAGTGATTTCAATGGAGGAATTTCTCCAGTTAATTCAAAGCGTTTCTTTGCATTTTCTTCGTTTGTAATATATTCAACAAACTTTTGGGACCAGTCAGGGCTTTTGCTGAAGTTTGTTACAAACCACCCTTTAACACCCATGAATGTTTTAACAGGCTCGCCATTAGGAAGTTTCGGCATTGCCGCAACCCCATAGTTTACGCCTGCATCACTGTAATCCTTAAAAGCCCAAGGACCATTTTGCACAGCAATAGCTTTTCCTTCTTTGAAAAGACCATTCATATTATCATTAGATTTTTCTCCAATGATTCCTTTCGGGAAAAGGCCTTCTGCGTACCACTTGTTGATGTAATCTGCTGCTTCTACAGCTGAATCGTTATTTAAACCAATATCCGTTACATCAGTTTTTCCGTCTTTTTCACCAAATACATATCCGCCGAATCCAGCGAACACCCCGTGAGCATGGTAGAAATCATCCCAGATTGCAAGGAAACCGTAGTTTCCGTCTTTAGTAACTTCTTTTGATTTAGTGTATAATTCTTCCATTGTTGCTGGAACTTCAGGAAGCAGATCTTTATTGTAGATAAACACTGGTGTTTCAGTAGCTTTTGGAAGCCCGTATAGTTTTCCTTCATATTTAAGAGCGTCTACAGAAGAATCTGTGAACTGTCCTAAGATTTCAGAATCAACTTCCAGTTCTTTAATGTAGCCTTTAACCATTGCCGGTCCTACACCGTCATGTGACATTGTTACAACGTCTGGTGCATTTTCAGTGTTGCCGTCAAGAGCAAGGTTTTCTTGCATCTTTGTAATGTTTAATTCTTTAAACTCAATTTTTATTCCATGCTCTGCTTCAAATTTTTCTGCAGCATCTTTTAAGGCTGATCCTTTATCTGTATCTTCCCAGACAATCAGCTTTTCAGGTTTTGAAGATTCCCCTTCAGTTTTGCTGTCATTGCTGCCAGTCTCTTCTTCATCTTTTGGACCGCACGCAGCTAAAACTCCGAATACCAAGACGATCATCATAAATAATGATAATGCTCTTTTCATTCTTGACCCTCCTATAATAGTGATCCTTTTTGAAAAAAGTACAACCGTTTGCACAAAAGTATAAACGCTTAATCTATTTCTCTTAAACAAGCGCTATCAACTAAACTATTAATCAATGAAACCGCTTAATGAAAACGATTGCACAATTTCTAATTTTTATTATACAAGGTTTTTGGGCTTTTACAACTATTTTTTTCTAATATTTTTACTTTGGAGCAATAATAATTTAACACACAGGCATATGATTTATACATTTCCACTTCTTTCATATGGTATAATGCAAGCGATTGCACTTTGAAAGGGGAATTTTAATGGAAAAGGCAGCCATCATACACTACCCTGCTGATCATTTTGTTTATCCTATCAGCAGCAACACCTTACATATTAGACTGCAAACAAAGAAAGATGATATTTCTGAAGTCACTTTACTGCACGGTGATCAGTATTTATGGGCGGATGGGAAATGGCAGTATGAAAAAACAGATATGCAGAAATCAGGTTCTGATGGCATTCATGATTATTGGCATGCCTATATTAACCCGCCATTTAGAAGATCCCGATACGGATTTCACTTAAAGTCCGGTGAAGAAGAATTAATTATGACTGAAAAAGGCTTTTACGAGGAGGCTCCTGCTGATTCAGGTTATTATTTCAACTTTCCCTACCTGCATCCTCAAGAAGTATTTCAAGCCCCATCGTGGGTGAAGGATACGGTCTGGTATCAAATTTTCCCGGAAAGATTTGCTAACGGAAATCCCGACAATGACCCCATAGGTGTTCTTCCCTGGGGAAGTGAGGAGCCTTCTAAAGATAATTTTTTTGGCGGAGATTTTGAAGGTGTTATTGGGCATCTGGACTATCTCGTGGAACTCGGCATTACCGGCATCTATTTCACACCTGTTTTTAAGGCATTTTCCAACCATAAATATGATACAATAGACTATCTGGAAATTGATCCCCAGTTTGGTTCGAAGGATACTTTAAAAAGACTGGTAAAAGAATGCCATGATCGGAATATAAAAGTGATGCTAGATGCCGTTTTCAACCATAGCGGATACTATTTCCCCCCATTTCAGGATGTGCTTGAGAAGGGAGAAAAATCACCTTATAAAGATTGGTTCCATCCACATAGTTTCCCTCTGAGAGGCGGGGAGTACCCTAATTATGAGACCTTCGCTTTTGTAGAGCAGATGCCAAAACTGAATACAAAAAATCCAGAGGTAAAAAAATATTTGCTCAAAGTGGCCAGATACTGGATTGAAGAGTTTGATATAGACGGCTGGCGGCTGGATGTGGCAAATGAAGTTGACCATCAGTTCTGGCGTGAATTCAGGCAGACTGTAAAAAACATCAAACCAGACCTCTATATATTGGGTGAAGTCTGGCACAATTCAATGCCATGGCTGCGCGGAGACCAATTTGATGCTGTCATGAATTATCCTTTTACCACCAACCTGCTAAACTTAATTGCAAAGAAATCCATAACCGGCAGTGAGTTCGTCAATAATATGACCGCTGAAATTCACAGCTATCCTGCCAATGTCTATGAATCTGCATTCAATCTGGTTGGAAGCCATGATACACCGAGGATCTTAACGGAATGTGAAGAAAATAAAGACAGGGTAAAGTTGATTTACACACTTTTATTCACCTTTATGGGTTCACCATGCCTATATTATGGAGATGAAATTGGACTAAGTGGTGTAATGGATCCCGGATGCAGAAAATGCATGGAATGGGATGAGGCAAAACAGGACCGGAAATTGTTTTCTCATATTCAAAAGCTTATTAAGGTTCGGAAGGAAGAAAAGCTGCTCGCAAATGAAGGTCTATTTGAATTTGTTCAGACAGATCCTAATATAGTTGCCTACCGAAAATACGATGATGAAAAAACAATTATAGTACTCGCCAACCCTGCGGATGAAAGCGCAGAATTTGTATTGCCTTATCCGCTTAAGGGTGTTAAGGTAACAAATATGCTTACGGACAAAGAATTTGCAGCTGAAGCGGAAAACCTTAAAGTTCAGCTTGATGGCTGGGGGTTTGAAATCCTGTCCTTCCCTGCAAAGCTTAACTAAATAGGAAACCTGATTGAAATAAGGAAAAGTTTTTAAGGGCAAGACCTTAAGGCTTTTCTTTTTTCGTTTATATATTGTCGCGGGTCCCTCCTATTTACATGAAATCATTTCAAATAGGGAGAATAACCATGACTAAGAACCAGAAAAAAATGACGTTATTTGCTCTAACCTGGCCGATTTTCATTGAAATATTGCTTCACATGCTCATGGGGAATGCCGATACGCTTATGCTTTCGCAATATTCGGATGAATCTGTGGCTGCCGTCGGGGTGTCAAATCAGATCCTTTCACTTGTAATCGTCATGTTTGGATTTGTAGCGACCGGGACATCCATCCTAATTGCCCAAAATCTCGGCGCGAAAAATAATAAAACGGCTGCTGAAATTTCGACTGTTTCCCTGGGGGCAAACCTGGTATTTGGGGTATTTCTCAGTATTCTTCTATTCGTATCAGGCAAACCGCTGCTCCGCATGATGGATTTGCCTGAGGAGCTATTGAGCCAGGCAAATGCCTACTTAGTCATTGTAGGCGGCTTTTCCTTTGTTCAGGCATTGATTATGACAATTGGAGCCATCATCAGAAGTTACGGATTTACAAGAGATGTTATGTACATTACTATCGGCATGAACATTTTAAATGTGATTGGCAATTACTTTTTTATTTTCGGCCCATTCGGTTTTCCGGTATTGGGTGTAGAAGGAGTGGCCATCTCTACTGTCGTCAGCAGATTGATCGGATTGGCAGCTGCTGTCGCCATCCTGCTTAAAAGAACGGATAAAGCACTTCCCTTCCGATTACTTTTCCGCTTTCCAAAGGAACATATCAAAAACCTTTTAAAAATCGGAATCCCTTCAGCGGGAGAGCATTTATCCTATAATGGATCGCAAATGGTGATTACGATATTCATCGCTGCTCTCGGAACAGAGGCTTTAACTGCAAAGGTTTATACGCAGAATATCATGATGTTCATATTCCTGTTCAGTGTCGCTATCAGCCAGGGCACACAAATCCTGATAGGCCATATGGTAGGCGGTAAGGATTATGAAGGAGCCTATAAAAGATGTATGAAAAGCCTGCGCCTTGCCATCATCATTTCATTCGGGACTGCGGTTCTTTTCTCCCTGTTCTCAGAAAAATTGATGGGCATATTCACTTCTAATCCAGATATCATAAAGGTTGGCAGTGTTCTCATTCTTCTGACGATCCTCCTGGAACCAGGCAGATCGTTTAATTTAGTCGTCATCAACTCCCTGCGTGCAGCCGGGGATGTAAAGTTCCCCGTTTATATGGGGATCCTTTCCATGTGGGGCGTAAGCGTTACCCTTTCCTATGTTCTGGGAATTCATTTTGGACTGGGTCTTGCCGGCATTTGGATCGCTTTTATTGCAGATGAATGGCTTAGAGGGTTGCTCATGTTATGGCGCTGGAGATCCAGAGTCTGGGTGAATAAGTCGTTCGTGTCTTCAAAAGCAGTATAAATAAGAATAGCGGCAGTTGCGGCTGCCGCTTCTTTTTTATTCTGCAATATTTATATTATACTCCTTAAACCACACATGAATCTGTGCAAGGTGTGCTAACAGCTGGGGACCAGTCATGAGCTGCCCAAACCATGGTTCCCGGAATGAGTCACCTCCCGACTCAATAATATCCCTCAGCTGGCCGCTGTCAAAGAATTCATACAGTGCGGATGAGCGGTCCTCCAGGTATCCATTGAGCATCCTCTGGACTGCAGACGTATATTCTGGATTATGCGTTTTGGGATACGGGCTTTTCTTTCTGTATAACACTTCATTCGGCAGTATGCCCTCAAGAGCTTTGCGAAGAATTCCTTTTTCTCGGTTTCCATGCATTTTGATTTCCCACGGAATATTCCACACATACTCCACAAGCCGATGATCTGCAAAAGGCACCCGCACTTCAAGGCTGGCCCCCATACTCATTCTGTCTTTACGGTCCAATAATGTCGTCATAAAGTAAATCATATTTATATAGAAAAGCTCTCTCCTGCTTGCGTCCTCCCTGCTCTCCCCATCTAAAGCAGGAGTTTCGGAGATTGCCAGGAGATATTTTTCCATTGCATAGTCTTGAAGGTTCAGTTTCTTCCTCCAATTTTCTTTCAATAAGTCCTGCCTGGCTTCGAGTGACCTCATCCATGGGAATCCCCTCCTCTTCAAGTCTTCCTCTCTATGGAACCATGGATAGCCGCCAAATATTTCATCTGCACATTCCCCTGATAGACTGACAACAAAATCCTTTTTTATTTCCCTGCAAAACCATAGCAGGGAAGAATCGACATCAGCCATACCCGGAAGATCCCTCACATGCACAGATTCGATTAAATCCTCTGCCAGCTGCTTCTGGGTGATTATACTGCTGTTATGTTTCGTATTAAAGGTCTGGGACATCTTCTGTATAAATGCTCCATCTGAATTGGGCTGAAACTCATTAGCCTTGAAAAACTCATCATTTCCCTCATAATCTATCGAATAAGTGGTCAAACGGCCCTTACCGTCTTTTTCGTAAGCTTTTGCAGCAATAGCTGTAATCGCACTGGAATCCACTCCGCCGGAAAGGAACGTGCATAACGGAACATCCGAGACCAGCTGCCTTGTCACAGCATCCGTAAATAGTTCTCTTACCCGCCCAGCCGTCTCCTCCACATTATCCTCATGAGGGGCACTTTTCACATTCCAATAACGCCATACCTTCAGTCCATTTCTCGAAAAGATCAGCGCATGAGCAGGCCTTAATTCATCAATGCCTCTGAAAACCCCTGAGCCAGGGGATCGTGATGGCCCCAGTCCAAAGACTTCTGCCAAACCTTCCCTGCCGACTTCTGCCTTAACATCAGGATGGGCCAAAATAGCTTTCAATTCAGATCCAAATAAAATGCCCTGTTTCGTTTCTTTATAAAATAGAGGTTTTACCCCTAAACGATCCCTGCCAATAAATACTTGTTCTTTCTTCTCATCCCAAACAGCGAAGGCATAGATGCCATTCAAATACTGCAGGCAATTTTCTCCCCATTCTATAAAAGAAGTCAGCAAAACCTCAGTGTCAGAATGGCCCTCAAACGAATATCCTTTTATAAGGAGTTCTTTACGGAGATCTTCCGTATTATAAAGCTCTCCATTATAGCAAATCGTATAGCGGTTTTGACGTTTTTCCCTAGTCATTGGCTGTTTTCCGCCTGCCGGGTCTACAACGATTAACCTTTTATGGCCCAATCCAGCATGCACATCTGTCCATATGTTTGTTTCATCTGGACCCCGCTTTGCCAGCGTATCCGCCATTTTGCCAATAGCAGCTGTTTCTTTTCTCAAATCCCTTTGGAAATCAATCCAGCCGGTAATTCCACACATATTACATCATCCTTTCAAAGCGGAATCGCATGGGCACATTTTTCATGATGCTATTGTATGCTGGGCCAAGAAAAAAGTTAATTGTCCACATTCATGCGGTTATAAAAATCGCCAAAACTGTCTAAAAAGAAGTTGAGGAAGTTAATGGAGGTTTTATATGAATAGACAGCAGCGAACAAAGCTTATCGAATATCAATCCCGTGCTTTTACAGATGGCACTGTAGAGTATATCAATGATCAATGGGTATTTTTTGACCATGAGACAGATGAAGCATCCATATTGGACGAATTCCTCCATCAGGAAATGGAAGTGTTCCGCTTTAAACGCTGGGAAAAGGGCATTCTATTCGAGGATGGCAAGGTGGCTTTTGATGATGAAACGTTTCACTTGAAGAACCAGGATTCAATTCGGATTCGAAAGCATCTGGTTTTCTCACTGGAAAGATTATTGGAAGAAATGAATGATGACGCCTTCTGCCAGTTCGTAACCACTCTAAATTCCATGCAATTTTCGGTTTATGACTGCATTTACTGCTATAACCAGCTCGCATTTTTTAATGATAAAGACAGGAAAAGCGGTGTTAACTTCATCGTTTTTGATAACCAGGATCATATATGCAATGTGCAGCATCACTTTTGCTATTATGAAAAAATGAGTGACCGATTTGAATTTACCTTAAACAGCGGGAAAAGAATGGTAATTGAGAAGATTTCTTCTTAGAAAAAAGCGGAAATGCGACTGGAGCTGGGCAATAATCTGACTTCAGAATTAATATAAAGAAACAGCAGCCTGCCTTTGATGGCAAGCTGCTGTTTCTTTATGGCGCTAGCTGTGCGTTTGAACGTATTTTGATAGACCTTCCTCAAAATCTCTCGTCATAAGCGGCTTATGTATATAGAAGCCCTGTGCATAATGGCATTTCAATTCCTTTAAAATCTCAATCTGCTCCAGTGTCTCCACCCCTTCAGCCACCACCTTTACGGAAAGCCCATGTCCCATGGTGATGATGGCTTTTACAATGGCAACATCAGATGTATTTAATCGAAGGTTATTGATAAATGACCGGTCGATTTTTAATGTATTGATTGGAAGGTCCTTTAAATAACTTAAAGAAGAATAGCCGGTTCCAAAATCATCAATGGATACCTTGACACCGATATCCTGCAGAGACTGCATAACTTGTATACTGTACTCAACATTTCTCAGCATCGTGCTTTCCGTCAGCTCCAATGTTAAATATTGCGGCTCCATACCGGAAAGCTCCAATGCCATCTTAACTTCCTGGAGAAATCCCGGCTGCTGGAATTGATAAGCTGACACATTCACAGAAATGGATAGAGATTCATGGCCTAGCATTTGCCAGCGCCTATTTTGGTGACAAGCCGACCTCAATACCCAGCCGCCAATATCCGCAATAAGACCAGTTTCTTCAGCAAGAGGGATAAATTCACCGGGTGAAACAAGGCCAAGTTTTGGATGATTCCAGCGGATCAGGGCTTCACTTCCGTATAAATTGCCTGTTTCAAGGTCGATTAATGGCTGATAGCATAAATAAAACTCATTTTTCTGCAAAGCTTTTCTTAAGTAGCTTTCAAGCTCAAGTCTGACCATTGCCTGTTCATTCATTTCCATCGAGAAAAAGGTGACCCTGTTTCCTCCCTGCAGCTTGGAGCGATTCGTGGCAATATCCGCATTTTTCAGCAGTATGTGCTCATCAGATCCATCGTCCGGATATAGGCTTACACCAATACTCGCAGTAACAATAAACTCCTGATCCGACTGAAATAAAGGATGGGATATTTCATCTAATATCTTTTTGGAGGCTTTCATAACTTTATCAACTGCTGCTTCCCTCGATAATACCAGGGTAAACTTATCACCGCTGAACCTTCCCAAATAAGAACCGGAAGGCAAAACCCTCTCAATTCTTTCGGAAATTTCCTTTAACACCATATCCCCGGCAAAGTGCCCAAGACTGTCATTTATAATTTTAAAGCGGTCAATATCAATAGAAAGAACGGCAATATTCTTCTGTTTCTTCCTGGCTCTCTTTAATTGCATTTCCAATTGTTCTGTAAACTTCATTCTGTTTGGCAGCCCTGTATCCCGGTCAAAAAAGGCCAGTTCGGTTATCTTCTCTTCAATTTTTTTCTGTTCTGTAATATTTCTGCCGGTTCCATAAATGCCTACACATTCCCCGTTAACCGTAATCGGAATATTTTTCAGCTGAAAGAGATTCTTCTCGCCGGTTTTTGAATCAATGTAAACATTATAATATTGCTCCTTTCCCCTTAATGCCCGATAAAAGTGCATCCGAACTCTTTGTACATCCATATCGCTCACATAGGAAAGAGCTGTTTTTCCAATTATTTCTTCCCGGCTGTACCCGAAGGTTTTCTCAAATGCCGGATTGACACTTGTAAAATTCCCCTTCAGATCAGTTGAATAAACAAAGTCTGCATTATTATCAAATAGAGATTTATAATATTGCTCCGACGTTTTAAGGCTGCTGTTTAATGCTTTAATATCATCCTGAGAAGCATGCATTAAATGAGTTAATGAAGTAATCGTATTAAATTGGGCGGTTTTTTCATAAACAAATTCATTCTGCTGTTCCTTCTTTGATTCAGCACTATTTTCTGATAGAGCAAGGTATGTAAGAGAATGTCCGATCATCTGCGGAAGTCCGCCTTTACGGCAGGAAATTTCTCCATAAGAGAAGAAGCCGTTAGACGGAGCTATTTTCTGGAACATTGTCAGTTCTTTTTCCGTAAAGTCTCTGGCAAATTGCTTCCTCGCCATGCAATTGTATATAAATATGCTTTCAGGAGAAATCTGGTCAAGCTGTTTTAATTCCTTTAAAGACCGGTCAATAATGTCCTCCAGATTTGCATAAGCAAACGTAAGTGTTTCTCCTGCCTCAACTCTTCTGTTTACTTTAATTGCACCATTTTCAAGTAATTTTATAATAAAAACAGATACTTTTTCTCCGCGGTACTGTAAAAGGAACGGGAATTCAGTACCTGATTTCGGCAGTTCCTTAATAAAAGCATCTCCCAAATAGCGTTTTAGAATAGTTAAAGGCCTCTTATCGTCCAGGGAGTAGATGATAGATCCTTCGGCCTTTGTGACAGTAAAGCTTTTTCCAATCTCCTGCCACTGATAATTTTCAAAATGACGCACTGACAGATCACCGCTTTGAAGGGCGACTGCAACAAGCCCATCGCTGGTGATTCCATCTTGAGTAAAAGAAAAACCCTCCTGGAATAAACCATTATCTCCGGCAAGGCCGCCGGAAATCACCATGTTTGGCTGGGTTTCATTTATTCCCTCCAAGAGGTCAGTGGAATCGACATCAAATCCTGCAGGAAAGATAATTACAGCTTCGGTATTAAAGATAGCAAGTTCCCGTGCCAGGGCTTTGCCCATTTCATAACTGTCTTTAAAATCGCTCCTGTTTAACAAGAAAGATTTTATTTCCGTTTTTTCGAAAATAGTAAAGCAAATGATTGTTTGTTTTTCCGTAATGCGCCCTTCATGAATTTCACCGGAAGTTGAACAGCCTGCTATATGTGCAAGTGGAAGCTTATCTGACATTTCCTTTTGAAGTTTCGCGATAAATAGGCTCTCAGGGGTCCCTGTAAAAACCTGCACAAGCAAATTCGGGTATTCAGTCAATTCATTCAAGTCTATAAAACTATTAAGCTCGCTAATATTCTTATATAAACATGTAATCGTCTGTGCCATAAAAACCCACCATCATAGTAAGATCATTAGACCCGCTGTTAGGATTGCTCCTTATACACCTGAGACTGCAGATTCTAATTTTTTTATCATATAGTTAGCTATAGTTTTAAATTACCATATTTAGTGAAGTCATAACATGACAAAATTAGAAAAAGCTGCCTTTTTGGCAGCCTTTTCTATAAATATCCATATTTAAGTCATAAATGTTAATGGTAATTTAACAAAGCCTAAATATAGAACCAGGATTAATGCAACAATAAACTGGCCCCATAAAATAGAGGTTTTTTTCCCTTTGACAGTCCGGATGATAATCATTTCAAACATAGCAATTACCCAAATGCCTACTAATGATTTCAAAACATAAAGAAGGTCGATGCTGTTAAGGCTGCTTAAAATCCAAACTCCTGTACCAATGATCAGAAGATAAAATAATCTCAAGATCATGTGAACCACTTTTAAACCTTTTTGTTTGCCGCTTTTATGCATTATAAGGGCAATAAAAAAAAGAACAAGTGCTAAAAACCATGTTGTTATATGGGCATGTATCATTCCTGTGCCTCCTAATGTAAAATTCGATATCATCATACCATATTGGCTTTGAAATTCCTAAAGTTAAGATGCAGAAAAAGATTATATAAAGGCAATTTTGTGAACTATTTATGGCAAGATGTGATATATCTCATTGACAAATTAATACTTAAAAGCCTGTGTATTTGTACACAGGCCATCTTTTTATTTCTCTATAAAATTTGTCAGAGTTCCTATATTTTCTACTGTAATTTCCACTTTATCTCCCGGCTTAAGAAAACGCGGAGGCTTAAAGCCCTTTCCTACCCCGGCCGGAGTTCCAGTAGCGATAATGTCGCCAGGCTCAAGTGTCATACCCTTTGACAGAACCGAGATGATTTCATCGATTGGAAAGATAAAGTTTTCAGTATTTGAACTTTGTCTGATCTCTCCGTTTACCTTTGTTTGAATGTCAAGCTGATTCGGGTTTTCAACAGCAGAGGAATGGACAATCCATGGACCCATCGGGCACGTGGCATCCAGGCTTTTACCGATAAAAAATTGCTTATGGCGGGACTGCAGATCCCTTGCTGTCACATCATTAATGATCGTGTAGCCAAAAATGTGTTCCAATGCTTTTTCCTTTGGAATCGCCCGTCCTTTTTTTCCGATTACAACGGCAAGCTCTCCCTCATAATCAAGCTCTGCAGTGACATTCTTGTGATTTAATACTGTTGCATCTGGTCCTATTACCGTTGTTGGCGATTTCGTAAAGACCATTATGTGCTCTGGAATATCTTCTTTGCTCCCCATCTCAATGGCATGCTCGGCATAATTCTTGCCTACACAAAAGATATTCTTATCCGGACGGGGAATCGGCGCTTCCAATGCAACGGAATTGAGCGGGCGAAAGAGTTCTTCCCTTGCAGGATTGCTGCTTAGCCAATCTGTTAAACTATGTACTTTACCAATGAACTTATCCCCTAAAGCAATACATTCCTTTAAAGTCGCCGGCAACTCACTTTTGCCTTCCATTTTTTCTAAAGCTGCTTTTAGTGGAAGCACCTTTGTCCCGGTCTCATCTAATAAACCAGCCATGCTTCCTGTGCTATCCTTAAAAGTAACAAATTTCAATCCAATCACCTCATTCTATTATTCACTTTTTTAGTATAATATAAATTTTCAGATTTTTGGACCATTTTAACCTTTTCTCTTCAAATTAGGGATTTTTAAATAAGTGAAGCTTCTCCAGAGCCACTCGACCGGTCCATAATAATAGCGGGCAAGCCAGAAGCGGCTGATGATGACCTGGAAAGCGAAGATGAATATAACTAAAAGTGTGCCCCAAAATGCAGATACCTTCCCATAGAAGCCTAATCCATAACTGTAAAAAATAAAAGTCGAGATAATGGACTGGAAAAGGTAATTTGAGAGCGACAGTTTCCCAACATATGAGAGCGGCAGCAGGAATCCTGGTCCCTGACTATTTTTCATCATCACTGCTATCCCTAAACCATAAGCAATAGCCAGCAGCGGACCTCCAAATATGTCCTGCATGTAATCCAGTCCCAGGCTGCTTTCCGTTAAGTAAGGCAGCGATTTGAACAATAACCCTGCAGCCAAAGAAACCAGAATAATTTTCATGAGGAATGCCCGGTTTTTTTCAGGCTCCTCAAGCCATCGCAGCTTGGCTGCCCCTCCCCCTATTAAAAATAATGGAAAAATAGATGCCAGCATGATAGGCAGTGAAGCAAGATTATTAACACCTGACCAATCCTGGATACGCTGTACGGTAATTTCGGAAAAACTTCCATTTTGATAGGCCTGTAAAGAAGCTAATGCCGCTTCTTGGTCATAGATTGACAGATCTTCAGGCGGAACAAACAGAACTGTTGCAAATAACAATAGAACAAATAGCAGATTGGGAATGATATAAAGCAATACTCCAGTTAAAAGCATATTTTTTCCGGACATTTTTACAAACAATAAAAAGATAAAGCCAAAGATTGCATAGTTTATTAAAATATCCCCATGCCATATAAGAAAAGCGTGAATGATGCCGATCAGCAGCAAAAGGGAAAATCTCCTTGCAGCCATTCCTCCAAAACCAAGGCCCTTTGCCATTGCCCTCTCCCTTAAAATGACTAACCCATAACCGAACAACATTGAAAACAAAGGATAGAAGCTTGCCTGCACAAAGATATCGATAAACGCATAAGTCCCTTTATCTGCCGGACTGTCCCACCATTCAAAAGGATCAATGTACAGATATGGTGAATGGAAGGAAAGCATATTAACTAAAAAGATCCCGAGAATGGCAAATCCTCTCATAATATCCAGCGAAATGATCCGATCCTTCTCCAGAACCGGGCTGACTTGCCTGTCCATAAAGTGCCTCCTTCTTTGAAAAGAAATTCTAATCTTAATGATAGAGAGCTGGACTCTGCTTGTCCAGAAAAGAAATGCTCCAGCGCATGTAAATAGGCGCTGGAGCTGGACTGATAAAACATTGAAAAATTCCCGCTTTCATTTAATTAACAAAACGGCCTGTTTTCCCTGTCGATTCCCAGTAGCTGTTCCGAAGGTGGATTTTTTGAATTTTCCCTGAAGCCGTTTTCGGCAGCTCTTCGACAAAACTCACTCCCGTTACTGCTTTGAAGTGGGCCAGCTTCTCCCTGGTGAAACTGATAATCTCCTGCTCAGTGAGTGTATTACCATGTCGCACGACTACAAAGGCATGAGGCGTTTCCCCCCACTTTTCATGAGGCACCGCTATGACAGCTGCTTCCGAGATGGCAGGGTGCTCGTATAAAACCCCTTCTACTTCGATGGATGAGATGTTTTCCCCGCCGCTGATAATAATATCTTTTTTTCGGTCAACGATTTCTATATTGCCATATTCATCTACATTTCCCATATCACCGGTATGAAGCCAGCCGTCCCGAATCGCTTCCATTGTTGCCTCTTCATTTTTCCAATAGCCTTTCATGACCCCGTTGCTGCGGACAACTATCTCACCGATTTCTTTACCATTATGGGCAACTTCTTCACCGTGTTCATTGATTACCCGGACTTCACAGCCAATCATCTGATGTCCTGCCTTCGCTTTCATCCGGTACTGCTGGTTAAGCGGAAGTTGTCGAAGATGAGAACGAATCGTTGATACAGTGCTTAATGGAGATGATTCGGTCATGCCATATACCTGTATGAACTCCCAGCCGAGCTCCTTTTCCACTCTTGTTACAAAGGCTGGCGGAGGCGCCGAACCAGCAATAACAACCCTGACATCCTGCTCCACAGAAGGGGCAAATTGTTCATAATGCTGCATCAGCGAATTCAGTACGGTAGGGGCCATATGCATGACTGATACTTCATGTTTCTGAAGGGCATCAAATATCTTTTCCGGCGTGGCTTTTCTCATACACACCTGAGAAGCGCCATTTGCCGTGTAATAAAATGGCGAACCCCATCCATTCACATGAAACATCGGCAGGACATGCAGCAATACATCGTGATCGCTGACTCTCAAATGATGCATAGTTGACAAGGCATGCAGATAATTATTGCGGTGGGTCAGCATGACACCTTTAGGATTGCCGGTTGTACCGCTTGTATATAAAAGGCTGCAAACGTCATTTTCGTCGAGGACCTCTCTTTGAAATGGACTGATGTCCTGGCGGCTGAGCCATAAATCATAATCGGTTTCTTCTGTATCTTCCTCTTTATAGTGCACGAAGATTTTTTCCACAGTTTTCAGCTGATCTTTTACAGGAAGTATAAGATGGTAAAGGTCCTGATCTACAAACAGGATTTTGGATTCACTGTGATTCAATATAAACAAATAGTCTTCCGGCTTCAGCCTGATATTTAGAGGGACCATTATTCCGCCCAGCTGAAAAACTCCATAAAACCCCTCCAGCATTTCTACTGAATTGGGTGCCAGGTAAGCAATACGGTCCCCTTTTTGAATACCTGAAGTTTTTAAACCATGAGAGAGCTGATTAACCCTTGTGTTCAATTCCTCATATGTAAAAGTTCGATCATCTGCAAAAATGGCTTTCTTAGAACCGTAAAGGGATACAGCACGGTCTAAAAACTGCGTAAGTAATAATGGAACATTCATTTAACAGCACCTCACAGAAAATTTTGTTAATTTTATATTATCACAATATTTTAAACAGTTTCATGGTATTTTTGTCTGTTATATAACATTTTATCGTCGCCTTGAATTAACGTACAGCTGAGATATTATTGGGCTGATTAATCACATTCAGCAATTAGGCACATACGATATACAAGAAATCATTTTAAAGGGTGTTATGTATGCCAGCTATTGTGGGAGTCGCACAGGTCATATCGATCGGGAGCAGTTCTGTCTTCAATATCGGGGATGTATATAAAATCATGCCAGTTTCTAACGCTAAGACCTTTTCAGGTGCCGGATCATTTAACACTGGAGATGGCCTGAATGTTTACAATCACCGGAGCTCAACAAACACTTATGATTGTGATGGCGTGGATCAGGGCAATTATTTCAATGCTTAAAACGGGTGATACTATGAATTTCTATATACAGCAATCCATTCATATTCATTTCATAAAGATCGGCGGGATTACAAACTCTTCCGTCTTGCAAATTGGAAGTGCAGGCATTATAAAGCCGGCGTCATATTTGTATAACACTGGCGGCTTTACCGAGCCTGCACCTGAAGCAGAAGGTCCGACGCCTGCGGGGCCAGCAGGGGGGAGTGTTTTTCTGTCACCTTCTGTACCTCTGACTGGTGCGCAGAAACGATAAAATCATTTTTTTATAAGCGAGGTGGTGCGCTTGAATCAGCAATTAAATACTTATCTTCAGCAATTGCATGCTTTTGTAGAAGCACAGGAAAAACGAATACGGAGACTTGAAGCTACGGTTAAAAAACTTCAGGAAGAAACTGAAGTTCTGAAAAGCCGTCCGCCAATGCAGGTGGATCGGATTGAGTATAAATTTGACCAGCTTAAGGTAGAGTCTCTTGAAGGTACTTTAAATATTGGCTTAAACCCTTCTGAGCTGCAAAACATTGAAGATTTTGCCGTAGACAACAAAAACATTAAGGCACCTGTTTCGCCTAAAACCCAGATGAAGAGAACGATGGAAATTGAAGACGCCATTTATCAGTATTTAGAACGGGAACTTCCGGAAATTACAGCTTCTGCCCAGAAGAATTTAAATATCAATGTGGATGACTCGTATATTGCGTTTATCAAGGAAGATATCAAAAAGCAGCTGCCTAACCGGATTGACTTCTATACCCAGCAGCAGGCATCGAATCGCTCCGGGCAGGAAAATAACGAAGAGATTATCGAGCTGATAAAGAAAGAGATTCACAATGGGGTCTATGCCTTTATCTCGCATTTGCCGGAGAATATGAAGGGAATGAATAAAGAATGAATTATCAGGTATATAACAGAGATCTGTGTGTTGGCAGTATAAGAGTACTGGGTGTATCCAGTTCATCTGTTTTGATGGTGGGGGATACGCAAACGATCCAGCTGGCAGCCACTTTTGATACACCCCCTGAGTCACTTCTGGTAGGGCCATTTGTGCCTCTGACACCGGAGTAAACTGCCTATGCTGCAAAGAACATCATCGGTTGATAAGATCAATATTGACACCATTGCCTTTTCTTCTGTATTTGAAATTGGGGACTCATGCTTTATTAAAGGATTCTCAAGAGCAATTGCAGACCAGCGAGAAGCTGAGTATTTTAACGCCAAGGAAGGGAATTTTTCAGTCTATCCAGTATTCAGGGAACCCATACCTTTGATCCCTATTGAAGAAAACATAACGATGCAGACAACACAGCTCAATCCAATCATTCGGGTTCAGAACATTGATATTATCGGGGTTTCCTCCTCATCTGTCATCCATATCGGGAACAGCGGAAATATTTCAATGGAAGCCCGGGTCAAGCATATCCGTCAGGTTTATCCAAAAAACAGCAGAACTCAAGGATGAAAATTTTTCATAAAGGATGTTTTACATGCCAGCTATAACCGGACCGGTACAAATCATTAATGTCAGCGGGGGAATTGTTCAATTCGGAGACTCCCTTTATATCTCTCCAAAAAACAATTCCAAATCAACAACCGGACAGGGTGCCGCTAACACAGGCGGCTTTGTCATTACAAACAATGGCCTAAGTGCCAGTAACGTACTGGATACCAGTCTGGTTGATCAGCCAAATGTAGGCAATAACTAATTTATTTTCAGTAAGTCAGGACGATAGCGCCTCCGTTATCGTTCTGTGCGCCTTTTTCCCATGGTAATCCTCCTTTATATTTTTCAGTACCCTTTATATTGGGGTAGTAGTAATACGCGTAATTCTCCGCTTTGTGCATGGGGATGTTTTGTTTGCGCGCGGGTTTTCATTGGTTCTGCGCACCTTTTCGGCTGGTGTTCTCAATAAATAATCCTCCTTCATATATATGAAAGCCGGCAAGTCCCCTTGCCGGCTTTTCCTATAACTTAATTGTATGAGCTCCGTCAAAGAAAAACAGGTATCTTTCATTGACTTTCCTTTTTAAAATCTGCTCCAATGCTCTGGTGTACATATCAATTTGTACTTTGTACCTGTTTTCAAGAACGGGTTTGGCTTCAGCAAACCCTCCCTTATAACGGCCGCTGATTCCATCCGTTTTATAATCCAGGAGCACCAGACCATGCTCATCTTCGAATACACAGTCCACAATCCCCTGAATGAGAACAGGTTCATCTTCACCCTGCCAATCTGAATAAATTTCCTGGGCAGGGAAAGATAAACTGAATGGGATTTCTCTTCGTACCGATTTAGCCTGAACAATTCTTTGTCCCAGCTCGGTTTCGAAAAACTGTACAATCAGCTGTGGCTCAATGCTGGAACGTTGCTCTTCCGTGAGCAATTCATTGTGAACCATCTCATCCATTTTGGAGGATATCCTTTCCACTGTTGCAGGCCGGCTGAAATCAATATGCTGCATAACAGCGTGCATGGCAGTACCCCTTTCAGCTGGAGAAAGTGATTTTTCCTGCATAAAGCGAGGCCGGCTAAGCATCGGTTTACTGATTTTACGGATTAACTCAGTACCGCTGTCTTCTTCAGAAAAAATCTCCCGCTGCCGCTTCACTTCCGAAACGGACTGTTTAGATCTAGATTGAGCCGCTTGCTTAAAGGAATATTTCCAGGAAAGCTGTTCCTCAACTTTATCCTTATAAGCAGATTCAGCCGGAACAGGTTTTCCATCATAAACCAATTTCAGTAAATCCGTTTCGCCCTCATTGGCTTCTTCCGGAAGAACTGCAGCTTCTTCGCTTTTAATTATGGTTATATTCCAGCAGGAAGGGTGTTCAAGTATATCACCCGGGACGAGAGGATCCACCGGAACTTCCCCTCTCAATGCCTCACACTCCCGATGCCGGACAAGAGCCGGGCCGATCCAGTCCAGATAACTGTTTGCAGAAGCCCTGTCATACTCATTCAGGAGCCAGTCCTTATGCTCGGATGCCTGCAGCCACTTATTTAATTTTTTATCTGCACTCTTGACAGACGAAACCAGGTACAGCTTTTCCTTCGCCCTCGTTAAAGCAACATATAGTACCCGCATTTCTTCAGCAAGCATTTCCATTTTCTTTTTTCGTTTAAAGGTAATCTGCGGCAAAGAGGGATACGAAATTCTTTTCTCGGCATTTACATATTTTGCAGCGAATCCAAATTCCTTGTCAAGCATATATGGCTTTTTCAGATCCATTGTATTAAAGCTGCGGGCAAGCCCTGCAATAAAAACAAAAGGAAATTCCAGACCTTTGCTGCTGTGGATCGTCATAAGGCGGACAACATCTTCCTGCTCGCCCAAAGCGCGGGCTGCACCAAGATCATCGCCTCTGTCCCGCATTCGTTCAATAAACCTTAAGAAGCGGAATAATCCTCTGAATGATGTTGCTTCATACTGCCTGGCTCTGTCATACAATGCCCGCAGGTTTGCCTGCCTCTGTTTTCCGCCCGGCATGCCGCCTACAAAATCGTAAAATCGCGTTTCTCTATACAGATGCCAAATCAGCTCGGAAAGGGAACCCTGGCGCGCCATTACACGCCATTCTTCAAGAGTATCAAAAAATGGCCGGATTTTTTCATATAGTTCTCCCGTTTCAAGGGTTGGGTGATTCCGGCAAAAAGAAGTTAATGCTTCATAGAACGAACCCCATTTATTATGGATTCTGATTTGTGCAAGCTCTTCTTCAGTCAGCCCCAAAATAGGAGATCTTAAAACCGATGCCAGCGGAATATCCTGATACGGATTATCTATCACTTTTAGAAGTGACATCATAATCGCAACTTCTGTTGCTTCAAAGTAACCGCTGGAAAGATTGGCATAGACAGGGATTCCCTGCTGTTTGAATTCCTCCATAATCTGCGGAGCCCAAGTCATGGAACGAAGCAGGATGACAATATCCCTGTACTTGGCAGGCCGTCCAGAATGAGTCTTTGTGTTGTATACTTCCTGCCGATTCCCAATGATTTCTTTTATTTTCGATGCCATATATCTGGCCTCGAGCTGTGACTGGGCTAAATCTTCGCTGTCAAAACCCTCATCCATGGATTCAGGCTCCTGTTCACTCTTTTCATTTCCTTCAAGGTCAATAATGGCAAGCTCAACAGGATGCTCCTGATCCTCTGAATAGGGAGCTCCTTTAATAAGTTCAGATGCCTGGTCATACTCAATTTCACCAACAGACGTCCCCATAATCTGCTTAAAGATATAATTGGTCCCCTGCAGAACTTCTTTACGGCTTCTGAAATTTCGCGCCAGATCAATTCTGAGCCCTGCTCTTTCTCCATCCCGGTCAAACCGCGTGTACTTGCCCAGAAACAGATTAGGCTCTGCAAGGCGGAAACGGTAGATCGACTGCTTAACATCCCCTACCATGAATAAATTCCCGTTTTCTTCTGAATCTGCCGTTACCAGCTGCAAAATAGCTTCCTGAACCATGTTGGTATCCTGATACTCATCAACCAGAACTTCTTTGAACTGATTTCTGCAGACAAGAGCCGCATCTGAAGGCAAAAGCCTTCCCTCCTCATCTGGTAATGAAAGAATTTCAAGGCAATAATGCTCAAGATCAGCAAAATCAACAAGCCCTTTTTCAGTTTTAATCTGTTCGAAGCGAATGGAAAAAGCTTTAACTAACGAAACAAGCTCTTCGATATGGGGCTTCATTTCCGCCATATCACGCATGAAGCTTTCCTGTCTGCGGAAAAACAGTTCTTCCTGCAGGCCGGTAATGATTTTCTTGGCCTGATCCCTAAGTTTCTTTGCTTTTTCGACCAGTTCTTCATCATATTCATCGCCCTTACACGTTTTGGCTCTGCCAAAAGACCAAGATTGCATCGCTTCATACAGCATCGTCCATGAATCTTTTTTCGCTTCAATTAATGTATTTACAACGTGCAGATCTGCGATAAAGTTCTCTGCTCTGGGAGCCGGTCCCCCTGGAAGCTTGGTCAGCTCAAGCCCATATTCAAGCAGCTGTTTGGCTCCTTTCAGTTGAAGATCAACATCCTCCAAAAGTGAACGGACAAATGGAAGCTGCTCAAGACTGCTGACTCCGTCCACATTATACATCTCCACAATTGAATCAAGATATTGATCAGGTGAAGGGTTGGAACGGGCAAAATCGTATAAGTCCCTTATTATATCCTGAAGGGCCGTGTCACTTCTGTCATTTGTAAAAGTGTCCACTAGTGCGAAGAATCCTTCATTTCCCTCTTTGCCGTATTCCTCTTCAAAAAGCTCTTCGAGTACTTCATCCCTCAAAAGCTGTGCTTCTGTTTCATCAGCGATCCGAAACCCCGGATCAATATCGGTCATGTAGTAATATTTGCGGATCATCTCTAAGCAAAATGAGTGCAAGGTCGAGATGGATGCCCTGTTTAATAAGCTTACCTGCTTTCTGAGGTGAGCAGACCGCGGATTATCATTAATAGCTTTTTCAAGAGCCTCGCCGATTCTGTGCCTCATTTCTGCTGCCGAGGCATTTGTGAAGGTCACAACAAGCAGTTCATCGACATTTATTGGATCTTCATCCGTGATAATCTTATTGATAATCCTTTCAACCAAAACAGCCGTTTTCCCTGATCCGGCGGCTGCAGCCACAAGGATATCCTGGCCCTTGGCCATAATCGCTTTCCATTGGTCATCAGTCCAGGTTGCATCTTCCGGCTTAGGCGGTATGATCATTTTCATCGCCCTCCACCTCCTTCTTGATGATTTCAATCATGTCTTCTTTTGGCTTAGGAGTAAATAATCTGTAATCATTTGTTTCAAGAGATTCGTCAAATTGGCATACAGATTTATAGGCACAAAATGTACATGGTGTCTTTTCCTTCATTTTATATGGGGCAATTTCAACATTGCCCTCTGTAATCTTATTGCCTGTATTCCTATACATCTTTCTTAAATAGCGGCGCAAATAATCAAACTCCTGCTTGCTTGCCACTTTAGACCGCTTGGAAAGAGTGCCATCCTTTTTGAACCCGGCTGAGATAATGGATGAGTCGCCTGTCTCAAGCGTCTGGTCCATTAACCTGATAACATTTTCATCTCCAAGCAGCAGGCCATTCATTTTGAATTTTTTATAGAGTTCCTGCTCGATATCCTCCAGGGTCAGCATTTTTGAAGTGCTGACGATTGGATTATGGACATGGAAGTAAAGGACTCCTGCCGGATCGGCTTTTGTTCCAATTAAAGAGCTTGAATGGGCAATTATGATGTCCAGATATGTCAGCATCTGCAGAGCAATGCCATAGTAAACCTCACTTACATTCAGATCCTTGGAGCTGGATTTATAGTCAATTACCCGTAAAAACGTCCCGTTTGCATCCTGAGCCTTGTCTACTCTGTCAATTCTTCCGACAAGCTCCATTTTAGCTCCGTTTTTAAGAGGAAAAGCAAGCGAAGGAAGCTCTCCTTTCGGACCAAACCCTAATTCAAGGCCCACTGGCGAGAATCCGCTTGATTTGGCATGCTCGCTGATGACATAGGAAGCCCTGCTGATAATTCGCTCAAGCTTTCTCTTAATATAGTGATGCCTGTTCGAGCTCAAGAGAATTTCATTTTGAAGTTTAGGAGCAAGCATTTCAACTGCTTCTTTTGCAAGGATCTCACACTGTTCCCTCGTCATATCTGTCCATGAAAGTTTCTGAGTCATAACTGTTTCTGCAATAAATTTTAAAGCAGCATGAAATAGGTCCCCAATATCCGGTGCTTCCAGGCGGTATACCTGTCTTTCCCGCAGCCTTAGTCCATGCTGTGCAAAATGGGAGAATGGACAGCTATGGAATAATTCCATTCTGGAAACACTCGCCTGAATATGATCGCCATACAATTCTTTACTGACGTCTTCGCCAAGCTGAAGTGTGCTGTTTTCATAATTCAGGCTGGAAAGCACCTTTAATGCAGGCCTTCTCCACTGCTCATTTTTCAGGTAAGAGTTATAAACATCCCACCAAAGGTCATAGATTGGATAGCTGCGTTTTTTGAGCTGAAGCTGCGAAGTCAAATACGATAATGCTGTATTAAGGTTATCGGCATACTCCAGCTGCTCCGTTTCCGGCAGCTCTGCCGGATCAGACATGAAGGAATGGTGCCTGCAATCAGGAAATAAATCTCCCAATCTCTTAATATAAGGAGAAGGCATAAGTGCTTTGCCTTCTTCATTTGCCAGTGGATAGCTGATAAAAAGTTTTTCTGAAGGAGTAACAAACGCTTTATAGGCTATAAATTCCTCATCAAGAAGACGTGTACGGCTTCCTGGCGCCAGCTTCATTCCGTTCGTGTTCAGAATTTCCCTGTCGTCATCCGCCAGCACACCGTCCTCCGTGAATTTGGCAGGAAGTACTCCTTCATTCAGCCCAATGACAAAGGCAGCTTTAATATCGGTTAGCCTTGATCTTTCCAAATCGGCCGCCATGACCTGATCGATGGCAGGCGGAACAAGCGTAAAGCGAAGCGACTCCAGCCCGGCATCAAGAATGGAAGCAAAACGCTTAAGCGTCACTTCTTCTTCACCAAGCATTTCTACATATTGATCCAGAAGCTCCATAACGGCATTCCATGCTTGTCCATGTTCCCTGGACTTAACAAGGTTCCCTTTCTCCTCCTGGGCAGTTTTCCACTTTTCAATCTTCACAGGCACATCCAATTCTTCCATGTATAAAAATAAAGCTTCACAAAAGCCGCGGCCATCAGCAGCCTTTCTTAAACGCCTGTGCAGCCTTAATATTGGGCCTGTAATCATTTCGCGCAAATCATTTAACTCATCTTCTACTTTTTTCTCGGCATCAGTCTGGGCAACTGCTTCAAACTCCAGCCCCCTGATTCTTCTGTATGTCCATCTCTTCTTTTTCGTCCATTTGTCTCCTTGAATGCCATAAGCTAGAACATAGTTCTCAAGTCTGTCCATTTGCTCACGAAGCTTTCCGGGGTTTAACTTGGACGGAAACATCAGCTCTGTTTTTATAGCTCTGAAGATCGGTTCATAGCGCCAATTTCCATTGATTATTTCTAGTGTTGACCGGATTAACTCAACGAGGGGGTGAGTCAGCATGGTTCTTTTCTGGTCAATAAAAAATGGGATATCATAGTCACGGAACACTGTTTCAATCATGTCATGATAATTCTGGCCGTTTCTTGCAAGAACGGCAATATCACGGTAGCGGTAGCCATCTGTGCGAACAAGCTTATTTATTTTTCTGGCAACGCCCTCAATTTCGGCCCTCCTGCTGACAGCCTGTCCAATGTGAATGTCCGCTTCTCCTGTAAATGCCTCTGCAGGCCTGCTTTCAAAATGAGCCTCAAGATGCTTAAGTGAAGGCTTGAGCCACCTTTTTTGCTCGGAAAGGAGCATCTCTTCCACATCCAGCCTGTTGCGGGAAGCCATTTCTTTGATTGTCTGATAGCTTTCTCCCGGCATTCTGAATAAATGAAGCTCATCAGAAGCATTATTCTTAAACGGCTGGTCAAGCGTTAATGTGATTGTGACGTTTTTACACTGCTTCATCAGCTGTTCAACAATTGCATATTCCTGTGGTGTAAAGCTGTAAAAGCCATCTATGTAAACCTCAGCATTTTTTAGATACTCTGAATGGGAGGCTTTTTCCGCAAGCAGGCGGAAATAATCCTCTGAATCTGTATATTTGCCAGAAAGGGATTCCTCGAAATTTTTATAGATTATCTCAAGATCATGCAGCTTATCCTGAAGTGCCTTATTTGACTTCCCGCTTGCCGAGAGCTGATTTTGCCTTTCCGCAAGTTCGTCGGGGGCTACACAATATCGTTTGAATTCGGTCATGATTTGTTCTACTTGCTGAATAAAGCCATTTTTGTCTGCAGCCCTTTGAAACAGCTTAAGATCATCCTTTTTATCTTCAATGATTTTGCGGATTAGCATGCTGATGCCTACACTATTAAGATGGTATCTGCTCATGCCTCCCGTTTCCTGAAGAATTCTCCAGGCAAGACGCGTGAAAGAGTATACTTGGCTGCGGATCATTCCCCCAAGGCCAGGTGTTGTAATTAAGTTATATTCTGAAAGGAACGTCATTTGTTCCGGCACTAAATAAATAATTGGATCTCCATCCGGATTAAACCGCAGTTCATCACGGATTTGGTTAAGGCAGTATTCCGTTTTACCGCTCCCGGAACGGCCTATCAATAAACGTACGGTCATATTTTTCCTCCTACAAAGGTCTCTTTCTATCATTATTTTATCATATAAGCTGTTCAATTTTTTGTATGGGGTTCTTCAAAATTGTGGAAATGACAACTTTCCTATTCGGGGTTTCGTGCATAAAGTATATCGGCAGGTGATAAGGATGATTTCAAAACAGGTCCTGTTTGCAACTTCAGTCATTTTGACAATTACAGGAATTTTCGTGGCCAGCAACATTTATACACTAATCCCTATTTACGGGGATATTGCTGACTCATTTAAAATAAATGAAAATTATATTGTTGGCGGAGGAAGCCTGTTTGCATTTTTTTATGCAGCCGGCCTGCTGTTCTTTGGTCCTGCCTCTGATACATTTGGCAGGCGCAGAATTATTATTACAGGTTTGTTTGCTTCTGCTTTGTCCACTTGTGCCGTCGGGCTCTCTCCTAATGTAGAGGCTCTCTATATAACCAGGTCGATTCAGGGGCTGACTCTTGGGAGCTTTGCTCCTGTTGCCTTCGCTTATTCCTTTGATCTTTTTCAGCCGAGGAGCCGCACCCTGCTGCTTGTTTTTATCAATACAGGATTCCTTGTCGCCGGCATCCTTGGACAGCTGATCAGTTCGACAATTACTTTTTATTTTAAATGGAACTATGCTTTTTATTTCTTTGCGTCTTGTTATTTAATTCTTTTCCTAGCATCGTATAAAATACTTCCAGGCACTTCTCCTCCTTCCAAATCAGGGGTTTCCGTTATTTCTATTATGAAAAAACTATTAATGAACGGAAGACTGCTCCAAAGCTATGCTATTACCTTTACTTTGCTGTTTACCTTTGTAGCTTTTTACGATGCAATAGGAAGGAATTTCGAGGGAACCATGGAGGAGCTGTTCACATTAAGAGCTGTGGGACTAATCGGGGCGCTACTGTCACTCTTTACGGGAAAATTAATTGAGCGGATTGGTGCCCATTTGACTTTAAAGCTTGGTTTACTTTTAGGAATCTTCAGCATCATTAATATGTTTTTCTTCAGCAGCACCATTGCATTAATGGCTATTTCAATTATGTTCGTGGCCTCTATATCTATTCTTGTTCCCACAGTTATCACACTGATTGGCATGATTGCAGGAGCTGATCGTGCAAAAGCGCTTTCTCTCTATTCTTTTTTTCTATTAACCGGAGCAAGCCTTGCGCCGCCGGCGGTTATGATTCTGGAATATCATGATGTACTGTTTCTGCTTCTTGCCTTTTTTCTTACGAATATCGTTCTTAGCTATTTCTTGTCAAAAGAAATTACTTTTGTCAGTCAACCAGAATAAATCTTGTAAAGCGCGGAATCATTCCGCGCTTCTTCACTCTTTCCACTCCTTTCTCAGCAGCCCGTATAAATACATATCATGCCGTTTTCCATCGCGCTCAAGAAACTCTCTATAGCATCCTTCTTTCTTGAATCCAAGACTTTCATAAAGAGTTTTTGCTCTAGTATTATAGGAAAATACAGTAAGCTGAAGCCTATACAAATTGAGCTCCATAAAAGCATAGCGAATCAGGCATTGCATGGCATCCTTTCCGTACCCTTTTCCCCATTCGGTTTTATCTGCAATGGCGATGGTAATCCAGCCTGTTCTGTGCGGCCATAAAATTCCGTTTAACTCCGCAAAGCCTATCAGTTCATTTGCTCCTTTTAACCTGAGCGAGAATCTGAAGGTGTCTTGCGGACATTCATCAAGCCATTTCTTAATTTCCGTTTCCTGTTTGGGTTTTACCGGCAGAGCATCCAGGTTTCGCATAATTTTCTCATCTGCACGCCACTGGATTATCTTTTGAATATCATCCTCAAGAAACGCCCCCAGAATGATCCTTCTTCAAGACAATATCGTACTGCTTATCACTTTTCTCCCCCCTGAAAAAATAATTCTGCAAGAGATGGGATTCGCTAATTGGATAAATAAAGAGCTCCCGAAGGAACTCTTTATTCATACGTTTCCACAAATACTGTGGCTCCCATTCCGCCACCGACACATAAAGAAGCGATGCCTTTATGGCCTCCTCTTCTCTTCAACTCATGAACAAGACTTACGACAAGACGAGCACCTGTACATCCAATTGGGTGTCCCAGACTGATTCCGCTACCATTTACATTTACTTTCTCCCGGTTTAAGCCAAGTTCTCTCTCAACCGCCAAATATTGGGCCGCAAAGGCCTCATTAACTTCAATCAAATCAGCTTCTTCAAGCGACCAATTGACACTGGCAAGACCATTTTTAACTGCCGGAACAGGTCCTCTTCCCATTACTTTCGGATCTACTCCCGCAACAGAAAAGCCAGCAATCTTTGCCAGCGGCTTCAGTCCTCTTTCCAGAGCCAGCTCTTCCGGCATGAGGACCAGTGCTGCTCCGCCGTCATTCAGGCTGGATGAGTTTCCTGCTGTTACTGTTCCGTCCTTTCTAAAGACCGGCTTCAATCTGCTCAGCTTTTCCGCTGTTAAGTCCTCACGCGGGTTTTCATCTTTTGCAACAGTTACTTCTCCTTTCCGGGTCTTTACAGTAATTGGAACGATCTGCGAATCAAAGTAACCGTTTTCAATCGCGTGCAGGGCTCTCTTATGGCTAAGCAATGCCACTTCATCTTGCTCTTCCCTTGTGATGGAATGAATTTCTGCCAGGTTTTCTGCTGTTTCCCCCATCATGATATGATGGATTGGATCTTCGAGGATCTCCCATACTGTGTCGGTTACCTGTCCATGCTGCATGCGGGCGCCCCAGCGATGCTGTTTTAATACATAAGGACTGGAGCTCATGGCTTCTACTCCTCCTGCAATCACGATATCTGACATGCCTGATGCAATCTGCAGGGCAGCGGAAATAATGGCCTGCATACCGGATGCACACTGTCTCTGGACTGTGAACCCTGTTGTCGTATTGTCAAAGCCTGCAAGCAATGCTGCTGTCCTTGCTGTGTTCGGTTCATCTGTACGCTGAATGCAGTGTCCCAAAATTACTTCATTCACGTCACCGCTCTGTAAGCCGCTTCTTTCGGCAGCCTCTTTTAATACTGGAACAATCAAATCTGTCGGCAGAAGATCCTTAAAAGCTCCTCCAAAAATCCCGACTGGTGTTCTTACTGCTGATGTTATTACAACATTTCTCATCCTTTTCCACCCCTTTTATTATCTGATTAACGAGCACTCGCTCGGAGTCAGTTTATTACATCATAATACCGCCATCTACATGCAGGACCGTGCCATTCACATAATCAGATTCATCCGAAGCCAGAAACAGATATGCATTCGCAATATCTTCCGGTTTTCCCAGCCTGCCCAGCGGAACCATGCCCTGCATTTGGCCAATCACCTTTTCCGGTACTTTTGCTGTCATGCCTGTAGAGATAAATCCTGGGGCCACGGCATTAACGTTAATCCCTTTTCGGCCGAGTTCTTTTGCCCATGTTTTAGTCATTCCAACCACACCCGCTTTAGCTGCAGCGTAGTTTGTCTGTCCGACATTCCCATAAATTCCGGAAACAGAAGATGTATTGATAATTTTTCCCCTTCCCTGCTCCAGCATGAATGGAAGCACTGCTTGTGTACAATGGAAAACACCTGACAGATTCACATCCATAACCGCCTGAAAATCATCAGGGGATAACTTTGAAAGCATCCCGTCCCTGGTTATTCCTGCATTATTGATAAGGATGTCAATTTTCCCAAATGCTGCTTTTACAGCTTCCGCCATACTGTCTATGCTTTGCCTGTCAGCCACATTAACCTGAAAGAACTCTGCATTTAATCCTTTTTCCTTGAGCTCTTGAGCCCTGGTTATTCCCATGTCCGCGTCATAATCTGCCATGGCTACTGCGGCTCCTTCACCTGCAAACCTTTCTGCTGCAGCGAGACCAATCCCATTGGCAGCACCTGTAATAATGGCCACTTTATCCTTAAGCCTCATTAATTGCACCTCCACTATATGTACAAATATTCCGACATCAAAAACTAAAACAACTCCGGTAACGTGTACATTCGACAAAGCCCGCAGATTCTCCTGTATCCCCTGCGATTTATTCTCAATGTTAAAAACAATCCCCAGTCTTTCAAGGGAACTGATGGGAATTTTTTGAATCGGTTTAACCGCAGCCAAAATAGGCTAAGAAATATAAAACAATAGACAGTAAATTTGAAAGGGGCATTTATCATGAAAGTTGTTTATGGATTGATGGCACAAACCGGAGACGCCAAGGAGCTGTTATGGGACTTGGGATTTTGGGAAAGTGAAGAATCCGCAAAGGAATACTTAAATGCAGAAATGGCCAATTCACGCGGAATTACCGTAGAGCCTATTAATATTAATGACGCTATTCCCATTCACCCGGAAGAAATAGAAGAAGAAAAAATGGTTGCCTGTTCCCTTTGCGGAATTGAATACAATCGTGAAGATGTGAATATGACTGACTATGATGAAAACGTGTGTGTGAACTGCGAACCTGAATATAGGGATAATCCTAATTTGCATGTTATCTAAGAGCCTTTTCTGCAAAAATAAGGGACTCGAATATTCGAGTCCCTTATACTATAAGATCTGTTAGAATGACGCATCCATTTCATCAAGCGGCCAATAGCGCAGGTTTACTTTCCCTACAACCTGGCCGGCTGAAATAAATCCAAAATGCCGGCTGTCCCAGCTTCCGAGACGATTATCTCCCATAACAAAAAGTTTACCCTCTGGGACAGTTTCTGTGCCCGTCATCTCCAGCAGTGTAAAGTCACCTGTCAGTTTGCCTCCTGAGGTTGCTTTCCGGTATTTAACCAAGTAAGGTTCATCCACTTTCTTGCCATTAATAAATAATTCATCATTGCGGTATGCAATTTCATCCCCTGGCATTCCTATTATTCTTTTTACAAAATCCTCTTCATCATTATGATGGAAAACAACTACGTCAAAGCGCTCTAAATCGCTGACCTGATAGCCGATTTTATTGACAATCAGCTTATTTCCATCCTGAAGGGTAGGCATCATGGATTCACCTTCGACAACGTAATTGGAGAAGAAAAAAGTCCGTATAAAAGCAAAGATGATAATGCCTATTGCAAAAGCCTTCAGCCATTCCGCTCCTTCTTTTCTCAATCCTTCCTTCACCATTCATCTCCCCTAGTACTTATGCATTTAATGCTTTTTATCTTTTTCTACGCTCATATTCATCTTTATTTCAATAATTTTGCCGACATACCAAAGAATGAAAATGACCAGTGCAACAATGGCAGTGCGAATTGGCTGTGTTATTAATGATTTGATATCATATCCGACAAAGCTTATTGTAAAAATCATCACTATTTTTCCGGTCAGGACTGCCAGCATATATTGAGCAATACTGATATTTGAAAGACCTGCTACAATATTGACAACCGCTGAAGGAGTAAACGGAAAACAAAGCAGGATGAACAATGGTCCGAACCCATGTTTTTCAACCCATTTCATAAGCTTCTGTACCTGCTTATGATTTTTCAAAAAACGGAGTATTCGTTTCTGGCCATATTTTCTGACCAGCAGGAAAACAATCAGCGCTCCTGCGACCGCTCCGACCCAGGAGTATAAAAACCCCAGCCAGAGACCAAATGCACTCGCATTTGCCATAACAAACAAAAACAGAGGCAGAAAAGGCAAAAATGCTTCTAGCATTGGAAGCAGAATACCGGGAAGAGGCCCAAATGAACGATACTCCCGGATTAAATCCATTATATTCTCTAATGTAAACCAATCTTTGAGCAGTTCAAAATCCATTAGTATCTCCTTGTCCAATATGCAGCAATACCTTAGTCGAATCGCTTTGATAAATAATAGGTTCCCCCAGTTTTACCATTTCCCCTTTTATTGTACACCTAATCCGCCAAAAACAGTGTTTCTGCCTTTTTTATTTTGAAAGAAATTCATGGATTGCTGCTTTATTCGCCTCTTTATCTATGCCCAAAACCTCAGCACCATTAATTCTCTCGTTTTCAAATGTTCCATCAACAGGAACACGAAGAGTCTCTACATCCCTGTTATCCTTAGATAAGAAATCTTTTCCGATATACAGAATATCGCCCGTGTTCATATTGGTATTTACAAAAGGAGTTACCACCCCGATAAGTTTTGGAAGCTTCGTAATGGTCTGAAGGCTTGTAAACTGGCTTGCTACTTCTTTCATTACCTTCTGCTGGCGTTCTACTCTTCCAAAATCCCCTACTGCATCCTGCCTGAATCTGACGTACCCAAGGAGATGCTCTCCATCAAGCCGCTGCAGACCCGGTTCCAGAGTAACACCGATATTGGCAGACATTCTTTTTTCCACATCAATTTCTACCCCTCTGGGGAATGCTTCATCAATTAAATGGACAAAACCTTCGAAATCAATAATGGAGTAATATTTAATATCTATATCAAAGTTCTCCTTGAGCGTCTGCCTCAATAATTCAGGGCCTCCATAAGCAAGAGCAGAATTTATTCTGTTTTGTCCATGGCCCGGTATGTCCACATACATATCTCTCATAAAAGAAATAAGCTTATATGTGCCCTTTTCAGGATGATATTGTGCAACCATAATGGTATCAGCCCTTGATTTCTCTTCTCCCCTTGCATCACTTCCAAGAATCAGGATATTTGTCCCGCCATATTTATCTTTTTCGCCATTGAATTCAAATTCTTCTGTCTGTATATTTGCTTCTCCTTCTGTCTGGGAAACACCTTGCTTGAACTGAAAATACGAATAGCCAAGGGTTCCTGCAATCAAGAGAAGCAGAATTAGGAGGACAGATTTCCACTTTCCTTTCTTTTTCTTCTTTTCATATCTATCTGATCTCATAAGTATAAGTCCTTTCTTTAAAGCAAATTATGGAAGACTGTGAACACCTTCACCTATATTTGACTGCAGAGTTCAATAAAAAGTTTCGATAGTTATGCTGGTATTTCCTGTATACCTTATATTTTGCAGATGAATTGAATTCTTTGCAATTTATTTTAAATAGTTTCTTGCATGAAAAAATGACATCATTGATATATCGGCAAGTTTTATGTTCCTTTACAGATCTATAAAAAAAACCGCAAACCAGAAGGCCTGCGGCATTTTCTCAAAGATATTCATCAAACCAGCCGGCTATATAGTTTAGGCGGCTGATTCTTAAATTCAGTTTTCCGCTTCTTGAAAGCTCATGATTGGCTTCAGGGAACCGGACAAATTTTGCTGTTTTCTTCCGATGCTTTAAGGCAATGAATAATTGCTCTGCCTGTTCAATTGGACAGCGATAGTCTTTTTCACTGTGCAGTATCAGGAGTGGTGTATTTATATCATTCACATAAGCAAGCGGAGAGTGTTTCCATAGTTTTTCTATATCATTCATATCACTTTTGATTTGCCAATCAGTAAAATAATAGCCGATATCACTTACTCCATAAAAGCTGATCCAGTTGGAAATGGAGCGCTGAGTGACTGCTGCCTTGAACCGGCTGGTGTGTCCAATAATCCAGTTGGTCATAAAGCCTCCATAGCTTCCTCCTGTTACGCCAAGCCTTTCTTTATCGATGAAATCGAAGTTTTCAAGCGCGTAATCCACTGCATCCATAATATCCTCATAATCTTTGCCTCCGTAATCTCCTCTGACTGCGTCTACAAAATGCTGGCCATATCCATGGCTTCCCCGCGGGTTGATAAATAAAACCGCATAGCCTTTTGCAGCAAGGCATTGGAATTCATGGAAATAAGAATTGGCATACATAGCATGAGGGCCGCCATGGATTTCAAGCACAAGCGGTGCTTTTTGGCCCTTTTTCAGATGGACCGGTTTCATGATCCAGCCATGCAGATCCCAATCATCCGAAGATTTAAACTGAATGGACTCTGCATCTGCCAGCTCCACTCCGCTCAGGAACTCTTCATTGACTTTTGTCAGCTGTTTTAATTCCCCTGTCGGAACATCAAGTAAAAATAACTCCCCGGGAGATGACGGCCTGCTGATGGCTACAACCGCTTTATTGATAGTTCCACCTGTTGTCAGTCCATATACATGCTGCTCATCCAGAAGGGCAGGATATAATTCCCCTTCTAAAGAGCCATAATAAACAACTGTATTGCCATGATCAGTTGCCAGGAAATAAAAACTTCTGCTGTCCTCTGCCCAAAGAATTCCCGGTGTTACTGCACCCTGCTGGAAATCTCCGATGGCATAATCACCAGCCAATATGTCCGATTCTGCAGTCAGGCACTGCAGCTCTTCAAATTCAAGGTTATACACCCATACTTTGGTATGCGTAGCATTTTCATATTCCCTTTCATGCCCGAACAATCCTATGTGTTTTCCATCCGGTGACCATGCAGCGCTTCCGAAATAACCTTTTCCATCTGTAATCTTTTTCATGTCTTTTGTTTCAATATGGATGATATACACATCGCTTAGAAAAGAAAAATCCTTATCTTCACTCAAATCTGCCGAAACAGCAACCAATTTCCCATCTGGTGACCAGTCCTGCAATTGGAAATCATGTTCCCCGGATGTCAGCTGCTCCATCTCGCCAGTTTCTATATCTATTAATGCAACCTGGCTGTACCTTCCGTTCCAAAAACCCTGGGCGTCAGATTTGTGTTTCATTTTTTCAATTTCAATCGGAACTGGCTTTTCTTCCTTTTTTTCCTGTTTTTCTATTGTTTCTGCGTTTTCACCCGGTTTTATTGAAAGATTTAAGGCAAGCTTCTTTCCATCAGGGGACCAAACAGGATTTGAAGCACCATTTGTACAATGTGTCAGCTGTCTGGCTTCTCCGCCTGCTTTGCTCATCACATAAATCTGTGACTTCCCGCCTCTGTCTGATACAAATGCTATTAACTCCCCATCTGGAGACCAGCGGGGTGAATGATTACGGTGTTTGCCGTAAGTCCACTGAACCGGCATATTGCTTTCAGCAGTATTTATGTAAAAAATATTTGAACTATATGTATTTTCCTCTTCAAGCATTCTGGTCTCGACAAAAGCCAAATCATTTCCAATCATGGAAAGCTGCGGATCAGCAACAGATTTTAAATGATAAAGGTCTTCTGGCTTAAGTGTTCTCTTTTGCGTCATTTATTTCATCCTTCCTAACTGTGCTGTTCTACTTATTTCGACATCAGAAATAAAATTCCTTCCCAATAACTGCAGGCTGAAACTTTTTTTAATTATTGGAAATGATGAAGTATAACAGTATTTCGACAAATATAGGCTCTTGCAAGATAAAACATTCCTTTGTAAAATTAAATAAGAACATTTGTTCTTATTTACTGACAGGATACTATTGATTAAGGGGAGCAGAACAATATGACCAGAATTCCTGAGGAAGACCGCAATATCATGGAACAGGCTATTTATCTGCCAATGGTGCTGACGGTTTTAAATAGAGACTCCATTGTCATTAATAAAAGCCCGTTTAAACTAAAGCAGCCTTATCTTGATTTGGTTGAAGAAACAATGAAGGTCATTCAAAGTGAACTCTCTGAGGTAAAACGCTATATGAACAAAAACCAGCTAAAGGTACAGGAAATAAAGAGGGATGAGGCATTTACTATGTTTATGTTCCTGTACAAAGGATATGAGGAACACCATAATTATTTTAATCCCCGTATCCGCAATAAAGTTCAGGAGCTAATGACCTATTATCTCATTAAAAAACCTTTGCCGGGATCAGGGAAAAATCTGAAGGCCAATTAATTTTTGTAATAAGAAGAGCCTGCAGCTAATAAGGTAATATACACGGAAAACAGAAGCATGAAATTCCGCATGCTTCTTGGTTATCCTTCAATTCTAATCCCTTCTCTATTGGTAGGCTCCATTTTTCTCCGAAGCATTCATTAGTTTGGAACCATTCACATAGTACAGTGCCTTTCTTTCTGAATCTTCTATCCTTTTATTCAATGTCGTTTTCAGCAGTGCTGTTCTGAGCACCTGATTATTAAGAGTCGTATGAGATACTGGAATGATAAAGCTTTGCTTATTCTTAAAAACCACTTGAGTTTGTGCGTTTTCCGCTCGCTTGAAGTAATTGATGTGATCCAATGCAATCCAGATGCATTCAGGATTGTTTGGAGAGGCCGTCGGGAAAAAATAAATGAAATTTGTGGGGTCAATCGTTATCGGAGCTTTATGGGTGAAGCCGGTTAATTGGCGTGTACCCTCTTTTCTTCCTTCATAGCTTGATCCAAAATATTTGCAGCTGCTTTTAATTATTTCGATCGGCTTGAAGGGGGAAGTTATTTCATCATCAAGCTCCCAGATTTGCGAATAAACTTTTATACCATAAGAGAGAGGTTTAATAATCATCGTATTTGGATTGATTTCATATTCTTCGATTATTTGAATATTTTGGCTCATATATCTTCATCTCCTTTTTCTATTTCACGCCCGCTTTTCCATATTACCACCAATTTATCTAAAAATTACTAATCTATTCAATAGTTTTGAAATTGTTCACAATTTCGACATTCTTAAAATATTTTCTAAAAATTTAAAAAGTTTAGTTGAATAATCAAAAGCAATTCCATATAATATTAAAAAGCTCAGGGGTGATTTCCATGAAGGAAAAATCATACACCGAATTAATGAAAACGAGTGGATCTAAGAGGAAAAACCATAAGGAATCTTTTGTACTGGACCTTTACCTTGATATGCTGATTTCCGAGATTCTGCTGAATAATGAAAAAGAAAAGCTGATGAAAAAAGTAGACGCGGCGATTGATGAAGGAAATAAACCGGCATTTATGCATTTTTCGAAGCAGTACAAAGAACTTTCCAAGCGTTTTGGCACTTAAGAAGCCAGTTTGCCCCCGCCAATCAGCGGGGTATTTTATTTTTAGTCAGGAAGGCGAGGAATAATGAACAGCAGGCATTTATTTTTAATGGGCGGAAGCCCTCCATTCGGGCAAAGGTTTGGAAGAATGTTTACAGAGCTGGCCTGCGGCGCGGATGGCAAAATAGCTATACTCTTTTTGGAAAGGGAAGGCTGGGAGGTGTATATGAATAAGTATACTTCTGCCTTAATTCCTAATGGTGCCAGGAATTTCTGCTATCTGCCGCTTTCCCCTGACCCAGCAGTATCTTTTCTTCAAGAATTGATGTCCTGTTCCGGCATCATTATTGGAGGCGGTGAAACAGAAAATTACAGAAGGTATATTGTGGATAGTGAAACTGGAGAATGGATTAGAAGGATGTACATGAACGGTATTCCTGTAGCAGGCTTTTCGGCAGGCGCCCTCGTCATCCTGGAGCATTGCATCATCCCCCCTATTGATACACCTAAAAGACAGCACCTTTTTTTGAGAGGACTTGGGTTGATCAGGGATTGCGCCATCAGTGTCCATTTTACCAAGTGGAATGAACGGGAAAATCTAAGGGCAGCGGCAGGGAAAGTCAGTGCCGCGACAGGTTATGGAATTGACGATGATGCAGGCATCTATTTTCACAATGAAATTAAGGCTGACAATGAAGGCAGCATACATATTTATAAAAATGAAACTTAAAAAAGCAAGCCGTTTGGCCTGCTTTTTTAGTTATAAGAAGCAAATCAGTCTGCTGTCTGCTCCCGTTCTTTCTGCCTCTGTTCCATTTCGAATTCTTCGAGCATAGAAATGCGCTCAAGCATCGTTGGATGTCCATATCGAAACACTTTCACAAGAAGCGGCGGATTTACCTGGCTTAAACCGGCCCGTGTCAGCTCCTGAAATGTTTCTATTGCGGCTTTTGAATCCTTTGTCATTTCAATGGCATAGCGGTCTGCCCTTGTTTCCTGATACCTCGAAACAAGATTGGATAGAGGACTTGAAATAAAGAGCAGCATGGAAAGAATCATCAAAAACAGCGGCAGGGAACGTATATCATTTACTGCAGGAATTTTTAGCGCCCTTCCCCATTTATCTACTGCTTTTTCCATTAATTTAGCTGTCAAATACAGACCCAGCAGAGAAAGCAGCAAGTATCCTCCAATTCCGATGTAAATATGCTTCTCCACGTAGTGGGCCATTTCATGTGCCATGATAAACAGGATTTGATCTTCCGTTAATTTATTCAGAGTTGTGTCCCAAAGAACAATTCTTGAATTTGAGCCGATCCCTGTTACATATGCATTCAGCGCATTCGTTTTCTCGGCCATATCGACCTCAAAGACATGTTCAGCCGGTATTTTAGCCTGATTGGCCAAATCAAGAATTTTCGTTTCAAGTTCCTTGTTTTTCAAAGGGTAGAAATCATTATACAAAGGGTCAATGACAACCGGCTGCAGAAACATCATAAATAAGGTAAATGGAACAGACAATAGCCAGGCATAAAGCCACCATCTCTTCCTGCTCTTATTAATCAGCCAGTATAGTACAGACACAATGAGAACCATCATTCCATAATTAACCCAAAAATCAATGAGCTCATCCTTCATCCATCCGCTGAAGCTCTGAGTTGAAATATTATACGTTTTTGAAAGTAAAAAGCTGATATAGCTTAATGGCATCGTGGCAATAAAAGCGAAAAAAGAAAGCCAAATCAAATAGATCGCCGTTTGCAGGAATTTATATGGCGCAGTCTGTTCTGCCCATTTTTTAAAAGCCTTTGATAAGCCAAATAAAAGAATGAATAAATAAAAGATCCATTCAAAAGGTGTAGAAATAAAAAACAGCAGGTTTCTTATTTTAGAATATTCCTCACTGAGCATCAGTTCCCTGCCGTTCAGGAAAGTTGCCGGATCTGCCCGTGACCCTTCATACTCAAACGGCAGACCGGTGTCAGCAAAATAGAATAGATACCAATAAAAAAATAAACCGTATACGAAAAAGGCCAGAGCCCCGTAAAAACCTAGTTTCCGCGCCATCATATTCCCCTCCTATGGTACAACCTTTCTATATTTAGTTTAGTATAAAAATCTGTAAATAGAACTCTTTTGATGGGACAATCATTTCTTTCTATTACAGCAGTTCTATTGAAAAAGCCGGTTCAAGAAGGAACCGGCTAAAGAACATCCATCATTATCTTTTCTAAAACAAAAAAGAATATACAGATAACACAGCGATCGATCCCAGCACGACCACAATCACATTTGCGCCTATAAAGGCTGCCAGAAAAGCAGCAGCTGCACCGAGCAGACCAAACCAAATATCTTCATTTATAAACAGAATACCCGGAAAAATCAGTGCCCCTAATGTCGCATAAGGCACATTCTTTAATATCCCTTGAACAAAGCCGGGAAGCTCCTTCCCCTTAAAAAGCACAAAAGGCAGCAGCCTTGGGATATAAGTTACTGCTGCCATCCCAACAATCATCCACACAATATGGCTACTCATGCTCCTGCCCCCTGTTCCTGTTTTTTACACTTTCAATCCATTCCACTATTACAGCCGATAAAAGCGTGGCCAATACAATTGCCCAGCCTGTCGACAGCGTATTAGTCAAGGTGAAAATCGTGTTAAAACACGCTGCAAGTGCGGCAAGAAAAACAACTTTTGCACTTTTTTTCATAGACGGAACAAGAAGACCGACAAACATGGCATAAAGAGCAACAGACATGCTTTCCTGCAAGGTCTGCGGAAGGCTCGCCCCAATGAGATGCCCAAGCCCCGAACAAATGATCCAGCTGGCATAGGAAACCGATATGAGCCCCAGCATATAACCGCTTGTTACCTTTTCTTCACGTACTGCTGCAACTGAAAAGGTTTCATCTGTAATCCCAAATGATAAAATCACCTTGTTGGCAGCCTGTTCATCATCCCACTTTTCATTAAGTGAGGTAGACATCAAAAAGTGCCTGATATTCACGATAAAAGTTGTCAAAACAATTTCAAATATGCCTGTTCCCAATGTAAGCAGGCTCAGGGATATGTATTGTGCTGCCCCCGCAAATACAAGCAAACTCATTAAAACTGTTTCACCAATTGTAAGACCGGTTGTTTTGGCAAGCAGCCCAAATGTTAAAGCAATGGGTGCATATCCTATCGCGATGCTGATTCCCGACTGAACCCCTTTTCTAACTTCACCGGAAGACTTGCCGACTGCAAGTTCTGCCATAATGCTCACCACCTAAAAATATAATAAAAGGTTCTAAAAATTATACTATAATAGAC
>NZ_BCUY01000035.1 GCF_001591465.1 Cytobacillus firmus NBRC 15306 | reverse complement strand
ATTAATAGGACAGAAGCAAGAGGTGGATTATGAAAGCAGAAGAAATTAAGGCAGTTCTTTCCCAGTTCTCTCTTTTTAAAGAGCTGAACAGCGAAGAACTGGATAAGATAGTTGAGATATCCATATCCAGGGAATGGAAAAAAGGAAGTCATGTTTTTCTGCAGGACGACCCGCTGGATAATGTTTATTTCATTAACAACGGCAGAGTTAAGATTTATAGAAGTGATATTAATGGCAAAGAACAGATTGTTGCCATCTTAGCAAAAGGCGAGATGTTCCCTCATGTGGGATTCTTCAGAAAAGGCGGGTACCCGGCTTTTTCCGAAGTGCTGGAAAACGCTCAGCTCGTTGTTGTGCCTATTTCGCAATTTGAAAAGGTGCTTATTGAGAATCCGGAGTTATGCATTAAGGTGTTTAAAGTCCTTGGCGAGAAGATTGTCGATCTGCAGGAGCGGCTGGAATCGCAAATTTTAAACAATACTTATGAGCAAATCATTAAATTGCTTATCCGGCTTGCCAAAATGCATGGGAAAAAGCTTGAAAACGGCAGCTTTGTTTTAAAAGGGGACTTTACCAATAAAGACCTTGCCAATATGATTGGCACCACAAGGGAAACGGTCAGCAGGACATTAACCAAGATGAAAAAAGAAATGTTAATCGAAACAGACCAGGATGGACATTTAATCATAAACCCTGATCAGCTATTAGAGACAATATTTTAAAGACCGCACTATGCGGTTTTTTCTTTTCCCTGATGACTCAACAGGAACATCCACCCAATGGGCGGCATACGATATGTTGAAAAAACCTGTTTTTGAGAGGGGATGGATGGATATGGAGGATCCAAAGAAAAAGGATCGAAACGAACCATTTGGGGATTTGATGAGATCGATGAATCAGCTTTTCCATGAAAAACCTGGCAGAGGATTTCTGCAGACAATGGATGATTTCTTTAAAAATCCCTTCCCAGCTTCTTCTTCCTTCCATGTTGATGTTGCTGAAACTGAAAAGGAACATATCATTAGTGCGGAACTTCCGGGAATAAATAAAGAGCAAATACAGATTGATATCCTGGACAATTATATAACCATTTCAGTTAAATCCGCTGAGATAATAACGGAAGAAGATGAAAAAAATAAAATTTTCCGCAGACAGCAAAGCATGCAGCGTTCCAGCCGGACCATTCCGCTTCCACAGCAAGTTAATGAAAAGAAAGTAAAAGCAGTTTACCAAAATGGGCTTTTGCAAATCACAGTACCTAAGCAGCAGGGAAAAAGAATCCTGATTGATGAGAGCTGATCCTGACTGCGATTCCAGTTTTATAGAGTCTGGTTAAACAAAAACAAGCAGTATCATGCCTGCTTGTTTTTGTTTGGGTTAAATAAGCTGGGTCTATTAACTGTTCAATTTAGATGTATCAATCCAATTATTGAAATAGCCGGTCGGAACACTGAAGTAATCCTTTGTGAAGGATATAAACTCCCTCGTATCGACCTCTTTATAGCGGAATTTTTGATAATAATCGGACAGGAACTGCATCCCCACTTCCTTAGGGGATTCCCCTTTCAGGGTATACTTTTCCTGGATCATTTGTAAAATCTCCAGAGCAGGCTGGCCATAAATATATCCGGTATGCTTTACCTCATTAACCGGCACATTTGAATATTGCCTGCCCAGTCCAGCTTCCTCGATTGCCTCCATCCGAAAATGGGAGATGCCGAATGCCTGCTGTTCAGCCTGATTTTGACCTGCATAGAAGTACATTGAGGTGGCAAATTCAGTGATTCCTTCATCAATCCACGCATTGTTGTATGGGTCATTAGCCACTGCTCCATAAAAATACTGATGAGCAATTTCATGGACAATAGAAATATCATAAAACCTCTTATCATCAATATAAGGGTTTATGGTTACAATACCGGGATATTCCATAAACTGCCCTTCATCCAAAACAATGTCAAGCTGCTCATGCGGGTATTCTCCAATGTTCTCCTGATAAAAAGATAATGCTTTTTTGGCCAGTGTTAACGATGCCTCCGGGTTTTTGTCATGATTGCTCTTTGAAAATAGTCTGACCTTCACACCGTCTTGCGCTTCCGTTTCATAAACTTTCATATCCTTCATGACAGCAATAAAGAAATCCCTGACCTTTTTGGCTTTAACTGTCCCTTCAGTCTTTCCTTTTGCCGGATCTTTTTCTGCTGTGGAAGCCAGGGAATATCCTTCAGGCAGCTTATAGGAAACTTTGAAATCAGAGAAACCTGTATGAAATGTTTCCAGTCCCTCCATATAAGGCTCTTTGTTCCATTTGCCTTTTTGATAAACTGCAGCCATTGGGTACCATTGAGCAAGATAATAGTTTGTGCCTGCTTTTGAAAAACGGCTGCCTCTGTCAGGGACAGTAAATCCATATTGGATCTCCACATTATGTCTGCTTTTATCTTTCATATCAGGTTTTAAGTTTATTGTCAGTTTATCACCATCCAGCTTAAAAGAAGCTTTTTGCCCATTCACTGTCACCTTTTCGATCTCTGCTTCAGACGTTCCCTCAACAGAATCAAATGTATGTCCCTCTTTAAAAACGTTCGGAATGAAATAAAAGACAAGCTCATTCCAGTTTTTATCTGATTGGTTTTTGATTTGGATATTTGCATTAGCAGTGAAATAGCCTTCGCCATTCATTTCCAGATCAATTTTATAATCCGCCTTGCTGCCGCTTTGGACGCCTACATTTGAATCCTTTGCAGCCACAACATAGACACCTGCACCTGCAAAAGCAATGACTAATGCAGCAAAGGCTGCTTTAGGGCCGGAGAATGACCAGAATTTCTTTTTTTGGCCATATTTTTTTCTGGAAGGCTGTATTAATGGCTCATGCCCAGTCTTAATCCACGGAGTACGCTGATAGTTTGATTGAAAGCGGTTCTTCAGCCCATTTGCAAGCAGACTGAAAGACACAGTTGAAAGTAAAAGGACCGCTAATGGTACAAATAATATATGGGTGTTGCCATAAATATTTAATCTTGCCTGGCCAACCAATCCCGCCAGCTCCTTTGTTGCTGACAGGTAGATGATAGGGTCATATCTCATAATGGTTCCGCCGACAAAGATATTTAAAAGCGCCAGCTGGCCCATAAGGGCGATTACGTACACAATTTCAAGAATAAACATTACAAGGAACGTTTCCTTTAACTGTGGCAAAATATGCTTCCAGATCAGACGGTGTTTTCCTGCCCCCAGGGCTTTTGCAGCTTCAATATAAACAGACTTATATAACTGAGCGGTTTTAAGCCTTACAGAAGACACAATACTTGGAATGCTGATGACTGACGCAATGACTATAAAGTAAGCAATTAACACATTTTGCTTAAGAGTACTGTTGAAGCTTATTGGCGCAAGAAAAAAATACAGGATCAGAAAAAGCGGTACATAGCTCCATGCATTTTCGAAAGCAATCAGCCAGCCTGGCGTCCTTTTCAAGGTGCCTGCATACAAACCGATGATTGTTCCAAATGCCATTTTTATAACAGTCACAGCAGCTGCAATAAAAACAGTGTATCTTAATCCATATAAAATCATGGATAAAATATCATAGCCCCATTTATCGGTGCCCAGCGGATAGGAGGATGATTCAAAAGGTTCCAATGGCGGTGCCAGAACCTTCCCGTTTGTATATTGTGTTTCTAAAATCGAAGTTAATGAATGCGGTGCAAGAATAGGCCCGAATATGCTAAAAAAAAGCAATCCGGAAACCATAACAATTCCGATAATTAAGGAGTAATTTATTTTTAGCAGCTTATTCATAGATGAAACCCCGTTTAAACAGATAGAATATGAGTCTGTTAGAAATATAGACAATTAAAGAAATCAAAAGCATGGCAAACAAGCCGATTGCGATCGGCTGAACCCCGCTGCTCTGAAAAATAAATTTCGTTATGCCGGAGACATTCATAATATGTTCGATAATAAAGAGATTGCCAATAGCCAGGGAAATCACTTTGACCAGTTCAGATTTGATAAATGGCTCTAAATTTTTGAAGACATGCTGAAAATTTATGTAATTCAAGCCCATTCCTTTAGCAACTGCAGTCTTAATATAGTCCTCCCCGCTTGTCTGATAATATTTGACCGAGACAAGTTTAAATAAATATAGCGTCGGAGCAATTGCTGCAAGCACTGTGGGAAACCAGGTGTTGAGGGCTCCTCCATCCGGCCTGAGTGAAATCACCCTGATTCCGGTCACTTTATATATTTTAACGGCAAGAATCATAGACATCACAATGATAATAAAGTCAGGTATAGCCGCAAGAATATTCAAGAATGCCCCAAAAAGCTTAGTAACCCTGAAGCGGCTGATAAATACCCCGAAAATCAGACTTATAATTAAAGAAGCATTTACAGCAATTAATACTATCAGCAGGCTGGTAAAAAAATTATCAGCAATGTCCCCCGCTATAGGACGTGTCTGCATCCCAAGCTCATAGGTACCAAGGCTGCCCTCGCCAATTTCAGAAATAAACTCTCCATAAACCTGCGGCAGACTTTCGAAGCTCCAATTAAGACTCCCGCTCAATGGATCAACAGATATAATTGTTGGCAGAGCTGCAAGAAATAAAATTAATACAAATATAATAAAAATTTGCTGCACAGCACGAACCATAGTAACCCCCCTTTATGACTAAAAGTCATTTATTCTATTTTTTCACTTTTATCTAAATTTCGCCAATCATACAATTAAATTCTTGTAGATAATATTTCCTGCATATTTAAAAATAGACCGGCTATTCTATTTTCAAATATATTTAATCTTTTTTCAAGTCTGATTTTTTATAACATAAAAAAAAGGCCGCTGCGGCCATGATCACTTAAGATTTAAATATTCCGCCAATCCCTTTAACCATGGATGATACCTGCGTGACTGCAGACATCATCTGTCCCGCTGTGTCAACCATTTTATTGAGATCCAGTGATCCATCCTGCGCTTTAAACGAATTCATAATGCTTTGCACGCCGGATGGCTGTTTTGGGATGAAGGATTGCTTTGGATATGGATTCATGTATGGTATTTGCTGAGCAGCTGGCTTATTTGGCTGATTTCCATAATATTCCTCAGATTCTAAAGGGTTTTGAAATATCCCTGCATTTTTTGAACCTGTATGTGAACCTGTATGTGAGTAATATCCGGGATCAAAATTTTGCTGCGGATAGGGCTGATGCGGAAAACTTTGCTGCATTCCTGCCATTTGCTGCGTCTGCTGGTATTCCATATTAAAAGGCGAATAATAAGAATTATACGGTCCGGCAGCTTGGTTATAATTCTGCAATGGCTGCTGCCTCATATAATATTGGCCATTGGTCCCCATATAAAATGGATCATAGTATACATTTTGATTTAAATGGCCGTATGGCTGTATATGGCTCGTTCTATTCATTACTCGGCCAAACATGGGCAAACATCCTCCCCATTCAGTAAGATAAGTATATCAGCGATAATATCAGGCAATATCCTTCTTATTATCACCAATACAATATATGAATGATTTGCCTGGAACGTGAAAGAAGTAAAATAAGAGTAAAAAAGGAAGCGTTTTCCGTTTTTGTCTAACCATGAAGAATGATGTCGGAAGTTTGATTTTTTTAAAAACGATGAAAAATAAATTTTTATGGTAGGATATAAAAAACAAATTGTTTCTTGTCCGCTTTTTCATTTACCGGGATGCGGGGAAGAAATTTCTCCGCGAATCTATTTTAGAGGAGGCAATATCATGAATGTTCACGAACTACAAATGAAGTTTCATCAGCTGCGGGAGTATACTCCTGAAAATGTTAACGAATTATTGGATTTTGCTAAAAAGGCCTATATCCATAATGAAATTTCCAGTACAGATTATCGAAATCTCGTTCGTGAGCTTGAAGCTCAAGGAGCGGCCGTTCCGGAAAGCTACAAAGATAACACCCTCCAGGATTCAGTAAATGCATAGGAACTCAATGAAAAAGGGAGCCTGGTTCAGGTTCCCTTTTTTTCTTCACTTAATAAAATTATCAACTGCTTCAAGACATACACTGCCGAATTAACATAATTAATGAATCTTGTTCTGCTTGTTTCAGGAAAAAATGCCTGAATGGAAACCATTTCAATATGTTCAGCAGCAGATTCAATCTGCTGAGAATAAAGATTTCGTGGTTTATGAATGCTAATCCACTCCCGGGCTTCTTCTTTCCATCTGTCATTTATGGATTTAACATCATCAGCAAAAGGTTTGACTTCATTATAAAAATCACCCTTTTCACCTGATTCCTTAACCTTTTTATACCTGCTGTCTGAGATTTCCACATATTCAAGCAGCAGTTCTGTCATTTGCAGCAGGGAAATTTCATGTATCATGGGCTTCATCTCCAAAAATAAAAGTAGCTAGTCAATTTTAGCTACTGAAGGATACTGCTATTCTATTCCACTTAGAAGCCGAGTTCAAGCTTCATTCGTGCTGATCTTTTTGCGCTCTCTATACTGTCTGCCTCAGACCTGATTGCACTCATATCTTCTTCAATCACTTCCAGCCTGCTTTCACAAGCCTCTATTTTTTCTGACTGTTCATAATACCAATCCTGCCGAAGTCCCGACATATTAGACTCCAGTACACTTTCAAGCTCTTCAAGCTGATCGAATATCTCTGAAAGCATGGCCAGCAATTCTTCTTTTTCTACCATTTTTCCCTGCATTCAAAAAACCTCCCGATTTCTTTTTCTCCTTGCCATCTGCCATAAATACAATGAAGGATACAGTGAAAATTTGCTTTGTGCCTACATAGATTCTATCTTCCCTGAAGGTTTCCTCCATGCATGACAAAACTAGAAGTGATTCGCCAAAGAAAGTACTTATTTGCATAGAAGCGCAAGGTTTCGACAGCCTCTGAAGAATGAAAAAAGCATCTTTGAACAAACTAATGAACGGAGGTGTTATGTATGGCAAAAAAAGAAGAAAAACAAAATAAAGTACAGCCTAAACAGCTGGAAGAAACAAAAACAGGCTATGGCAATAAGAAACTTGAAGGACCTGACCGCCCTTCAACCTAACATGAAAAAGCAAGGGATCCCTTGCTTTTTTTGCATTTAATTCTGCTAACAAATTGAGCGAAATATCCTTCCCAGCTTGGCGGCAGTCTGAAGCTGATTCTGCTTATGCAGATACCATTTTGTAATATGGACGGGATGTTTTATGACAATCGATTCTGATGCCCATTTACTCTTTATGCGTTTTTTGAAAGACCAATCAGTAAATTGATGTATGTGATGAGTGATTATCGGGTATGTACAGCGTAAGAAAGGGGTGGTTCTCCGTTTTCTTCCCTTAAAGTATTTCTCATAATCATGCCTTGAACCAGTATGAATCGTGAGTGAAGCAAATTCATATACGTCGTCATAATAACTAGTGTCAAATAATATTTCTGCCAGCCGTTTTCCAAGATCAATTCTTTTGGACACCGAGCGGAAACCATTAACACTCGCCCCGTATAATTCCCCTTTACAAGTAGGGAAGATGACAGAACTAAAATGAAGATAATCCTGAAAGGAAAAAAGCAATGTATGAAAAACTTTATTTTTATAAATAGAATGCTCCATTACAGGCTCTTGAATAACATTTTGTTCGTTGATAATCAGTGAAATCATTAACCTCTTTTTATTGCTATTTTTCCAGAAATAAAGCCACTCCTGTTCCATAAAGGCCGATACATGAAAAGTTTTTAATAAATGAAACATTGGCCTATTTAGTTTCGTCGAATAATGATAGAGGAGCAGCTGGGGAAATGCATCCTGAAAAATCAGCCAATTGGCCCTTTCATATGTAATATAAAGCATATCCCTGAATTTCTTTCCTATCAATTTAGGAAAACAGCTTCCTTCAAGATCGCACATATTCCAGCCGGCATTTCTGGACACCATGGAGGCCAGGAAGGCCCAGCGTATTTCAGGATGCTTTTTATAAAACTGAAAATAAGCTTCCGTTCTCGAGATATTGTCCAGGTTATATTTGGCTGTCATTTTCGTAATATGATCCTTTATTGCCTGTTCCTTTTTTTCATGTCTGTTCAGGAATTTCCCAGAAAGAAACACCGCAATTCACCTCAGAAAATGAATGTTCTATATTTAGCCTGCAGGCAGCTTCCGGTTAAAACCGGAAAATAATAATTAACTGGAGTTTCCTATATACTTTGTTATTTAGAACTTTTTATTCAACCAAATCATGCTTACTTTTGTTATCATAGGGAGTAGCTGAAAACGAGGTGAATGCATGAATTTCCACTATCCAAATGGCAGGAGATATACCCCGCCTGCTAATAGCGCTAAAAAACTGACTCCGGAGAAGAAATGGACTTACAGCAATCGCGGAATGACACTGGAGGAAGATATAAATGAAACCAATGAATTCTATTTGGAACATGGAATAGCCACTATTCATAAAAAGCCCACGCCTGTTCAAATCGTACAGGTCGATTATCCAAAGAGAAGTGCAGCTGTTATTAAAGAAGCTTATTTCAAACAAGCATCAACAACTGATTATAATGGTGTCTATAAAGGCAGGTATATTGATTTTGAAGCAAAAGAAACCCAGAACACGACCTCCTTCCCTTTAAAGAATTTCCATGAGCACCAGGTAAAGCACATGGAAAAAGTTTTAGCCCAGCAAGGGATTTGTTTTGTCCTCCTCCGCTTCTCGGCTACCGAAGAAGTTTTCCTGTTAGAGGCACATCATCTGCTCTCATACTGGGAGAGAATGAAGGATGGGGGGAGAAAGTCAATCACCAAGGGTGAAATTGAAATGAATGGCCATTACATTCCGCTTGGATTTCAACCCAGAATTGACTATATTAAGATAATAGATTATCTTTATACCCTTAAATAATTAATTTACAGTTCCATTGTCAGAAAGGATGAACATAGATATGACAGAGAAATATCAATCAAGGGAGGAGCGCCGAAAACAGCAATCCAAGCCTAAAAAGAAGGGCAAGAAAAAAGGCACAGGCACTTTTAAACGTATTTTTCTTATTTTGATTGCCCTGGGAATTGCTGGAATGCTCTTAGGAGCAGGCGCTTTTGCTTTTATGGTGAAAGATGCACCAAAGCTTGATGAAAAATTGCTGAAGGATCCCATTTCTTCACAGATTTACGATATGGAGGGCGAATTCATTACAGATGTAGGCTCGGAAAACCGGGATTATGTCGCATATGAAGACATTCCAAAACTTGTGGAAGACGCCTTTTTAGCAACTGAGGATGTCCGCTTTTATAAACATAATGGAATGGACTTAATCCGTTTAGGCGGTGCTGTTATCGCAAATGTTACGCGCGGATTTGGTTCAGAAGGGGCAAGTACGATCACCCAGCAGGTGGTAAAGAACTCCTTCCTGAATAATGAAAAAACGCTTAGCAGGAAAGCCCAGGAAGCCTGGCTTGCCTTCCAGCTTGAACGCAAGTATACAAAACAGGAAATCTTTGAAATGTATGTGAACAAGATTTATATGTCTGAAGGCCATGGGGTATTAACGGCATCGAAAATTTTCTTCGGTAAAGAACTTAGTGAGCTGGAACTGCATGAAGCTGCCCTCTTAGCGGGCATGCCGCAAAGCCCGAACAATTACAATCCTTTTGATCATCCTGACAAAGCAGAGAAAAGGAGAAATATTGTCCTTTCACTGATGAATCAGCATGGTTTTATTACAAAAGAAGAAATGGAAGCAGCCCAAAAGGTCCCTGTGGAATCTACACTTGTGGCTGAAGAAAAAAGAGAAACAAACGAATCAAAATATGATTCTTTCATCGATGTTGTCTTGGACGAAGTCGAAAAAAAATACCCGGATCTTAACCCATATTCTGACGGGCTGAAAATCTATACGACACTCGATCCAAATGCACAGAAACACGTAGAAAACATTTTAAACACTGATGCCGCAGTAGCGTATCCAGATGACGAATTCCAGGCGGGAATCACCCTGCTTGATACCAAAACTGGGGAAATCAGAGCAATTGGCGGGGGACGCAACCAGGAAGTAAAACGCGGCTTTAACTTTGCCGTGGATCAAAAAAGACATGCCGGTTCAACTTTTAAACCAATTGTCGATTATGGACCAGCAATCGAATATCTAAAATGGGGAACTTACCATACGATTGTTGATGAACCTCACACATATTCCGGAGGTACAAAAATCAATAACTGGGACGGAAAACATATGGGTCCTATGTCCATGCGTGAGGCTCTTGCCCGCTCACGCAACATTCCGGCTCTGAAAACACTTCAGGAAGTTGGAACTGACAAAGCATTGGAATTCACCAATAAATTAGGCATTCCAATGGAAGAAATGTATGAGTCCTATTCTATCGGCGCTTATGAGGTTTCCTCTCTTCAGGTAGCCGGTGCATACAGTGCTTTTGGAAACAATGGCTTCTACACTGAGCCGCATGCCATCAAGCAAATTGAAATGCGTGACGGCACGAAGCTTGATTTGAAACCTGAATCTGAAGTAGTGATGAAGGATTATACAGCATTTATGATCAGTGACATGCTGAAAAGTGCAGTTAAATCTTCTTACGGAACCGGCCGTCTGGCTGATGTTCCAGGATTGCCTGTAGCAGGAAAAACAGGGACTACAAACTACACGGATGAACAGGAACAGGAATTTGGGATACCTAGAGGTGCCGTGCCTGATGCCTGGTTTGCAGGCTATACAACTAACTATACCGCGGCTATCTGGACCGGCTATCAGGATAGAAAAAACTATATCCCGGCCGGCGATGAGCAAAAAATTGCACAAAAGCTTTTCAGCAGCTTAATGGCACATGTATCAGAAGGCAAAGAAACTGCAGACTTCAAGGTCCCTAACTCTGTAGAGAAGGTAGCCATTGAAAAAGGCAGCAATCCTGCCAAACTGGCAAGCCAGTACACACCTAAGGAACAAATCATTTATGAGTATGCTGTAAAAGGCAATGCTCCGACACAAGTGTCCGAGAAGTTTGATAAACTGGACTCCCCTTCTGGTCTGTCAGCGAACTTTGACCAGGAGGCAAATGAGATCACATTATCATGGGATTACCCAGAAGACGCAGAAGGCACTCAATTTGAAGTGACTGTATCCGTAAATGAAGGCGGAGATCAGCAGCTTAGCGTTACTTCAGAGAAAGGCTTAAAAATTGCAAACCCTCAGCCAGGTGCTGTGTATACCTTTAAAGTAACAGCATTTAACGGTGATCAGCAAAGTGATCCTGCTTCTGTAAAAGTGGAAATCCCTGACACAAGTCTCATCGAAGAAGATGAAACTGAAGGTGAAGGGCAAGATGGAACTGGCGAAGAAGAACAGGAAGGTCAAGAAGGACAAAATGGTGAAGACGGCCAGGACGGAAACCAAGATGGCAACGGTTCTGGCAATGGTGATGGCGAAGGTTCCGAAGATGACTCCGGAGATGGTGAAGGAGCCGGAAACGGTGAAGGTGATGGTGAAGGTTCCGGAGATGGCGGTACAGGTACCGGAGAAGGAACTGGAACTGGAACTGGTGGTGAAACCGGAGGAACTTCCGGTAACGGGTCTGAATCTAGTGGAGGCCGCAATTAAATGAAGAAAAAGCGCTGATTCAGTTTTGAATCAGCGCTTTTTCTTCATTTGTTCCAATGCAAGCATCTTCATATATTGCTTTTCCATTTCAGTCATTAGTTCAGACAGCTGTATATATGAATGATAAAAAGCCGGTCGTGCAGCAATGAAATCCAGCCGCTCTTTTAGATTCACTGGCTTAATTGTCAATTCTCCGGGATCTTCCTGAAGGTTTGCCGGCTTACTGTTTGACCAATAGAGCAGCTGCAAAAATACTCCCAAAGATACTTTCATCGGACCTAAAGCGGCTTTCTGGTCCCGGTTTGTGAAGTGCATATCGAGAAGATCCTTCTGTCCTGCCCACTCATCAAACAAAACCGGAATATATTTAGCATTGTTTTCCCAAGGTCTTACTGCAGGGATCCCCGCATAAAATGCCGCTTCATATAAAAAGGGCGGCAGCGGCTGATAAGCGAAAAGGGATTCTTCTTTTGGAGCCAATGAATCACCCCTTTTATAAAACAGGGAATGGCATAATTGCTCATTAACAGGAATGACGATTTCTCCGGTCATTTTGCCTGCTTCACCTTCATTCGTTTTTTGCCTTCCCGGCATAAATCGAGCAGCGGGCAGATTTCACATTGAGGATTCTGTGCCTTACAGTGATATCTTCCAAAAAAGATCATACGATGATGTGTAATTGACCATTCATCCATCGGCACTTTCTTCATCAATGCCTTTTCAACTTCCAGTACAGAGTCCTTCCAGCGGCAGAAACCAAGCCTTTTGCTGACTCGTTCAACATGAGTATCAACTGCAATGGCAGGCACCCCAAAAGCCACTGAGACAACTACATTAGCAGTTTTGCGGCCTACTCCGGGAAGCTTTGTCAGCTCGTCTCTGTCACGCGGCACTACCCCTCCATATTCATCGAGAAGCAGCCTGCATAGCTTTTGGATATTCTTGGCTTTGTTTCGATAAAGACCAATGGAGCGGATATCATCCTGCAATTCCTCTATGGAAACATCTAGGTAATCCTCGGGGGTTTTATATTTTTGGAACAGGTTTCTTGTCACTTTGTTAACCAGTGCATCAGTACATTGTGCCGACAGTGCCACTGCTATGACCAGTTCAAAGGGGTTGGAATGATTCAATTCGCAATGTGCTTCCGGGAACATTTCTCCCATTGCATCAAGGCAATGTCTAATTTGTGTTTTATTTAACAAAGAAATCACCAACTTACTATCTTCATTATTTTTTCGGGCAGCAATGCCTGCTTACTGTTCAAGCCAATTATAAAAGGGAACAGATTTCGTTGTCTGTGACGGAGCATCCTCCCTCTTAGTCCTTTGCTGCGCTTGATTCTGCCTGAATTTTTTCCCATAGCTTTTTGCCTGTTCAATCGTTTTAATGCCGTTCTTTTTCCATTCAAAAAGAATCCTGTCTATATATCTGAAATTCAGTTTACCGGACAGGACAGATTCTCTTAAGGCAGCTTTTATAATATGGGGATCATGGTGGTCATCATCCATCCAAAGAGCAAGTGTCTCACATTCAAAAGGTGAAAGCGGCCTGCCAAACTCCCTTTCAAAGCAGGTATATAGATCTGTTTCCTCCTGCTGCATCTTAGCAGCTTCCTCTTTTTTACCGCTGAGCAGAAACTGATCAATGAGCTTCTCCCAAAGCGGATCAAGATGGTAACTTTCATATCTGATTCCATCGGCAGAGTAGCTATCTTTAATATCAATAAAGCCTTTTTGGATTAGTTTTCTGAGCATTTCCGTACATTCAGCCACGGAAATGGTCATGCGGGAAGATAATTCTACAGGGGTTGGAAATTTATTCCCATGTTCAATATAGGAAATTACATGAAGTATCAGGACGAGTTCATGCTCATTCAAATTCATTTCTTTATATTGTGACAGAAGGACTCCAGGTATTGAAATATTTCCTTCCTGAAGCCATTTTAATAAACTATTTTTAGACATTCGGGACACCTCCTTCTCAGTATATCACGAACATAGTGACCAAAGTGAGTTGAAAAAACGGTAACTTTTCCATGAAGATTCAGCTTGACTGCCTTCTTCTGAATGTTCTAACGAAACCGGAAGAAGCAAAAAATCCGCGGAAGGCGGATTTTTGCTTTATTTATTAATTCATTTTTATTATGGATATAGGCGGTTTAATAATCGAGGGAACGGAATTGTTTCACGTACATGCTCGACGCCGCTGATCCAGGCAACTGTTCTTTCAAGCCCAAGACCAAATCCGGAATGAGGCACTGAACCGTATTGGCGAAGCTCCAGGTACCACTTGTAAGCATCCAAATCTAATTTATGTTCATCAATGCGCTGCTTAAGCAGGTCATAATCATGTATCCGCTCAGAGCCGCCGATGATTTCTCCATATCCTTCAGGTGCAATCAAGTCGGCACATAATACAACATCTTCTCTTGAAGGATCCGGCTGCATATAGAAAGGCTTCAGTGAAGTTGGATAGTGCGTGATAAAGACTGGCTTATCATAGCTTTCTGCAATAGCTGTCTCATGCGGTGCTCCAAAGTCGTCTCCCCACTGAATGTCTTCAAAGCCTTTTTCCTGAAGAAACTTAATTGCTTCATCATACGTTATACGCGGGAATGGAGACGTAATTTTCTCAAGCTTCTCTGTATCACGGCCAAGTGTTTTAAGTTCAATTGAACAATTCTTAAGTACGGACTGAACAATATGAGCAACATATTCTTCCTGAACCTTTAAGTTTTCATCAAATTCACAGAAAGCCATTTCAGGCTCAATCATCCAAAATTCAATTAAATGACGGCGAGTTTTGGATTTTTCAGCACGGAAGGTCGGCCCGAATGAAAATACTTTCCCAAGAGCCATAGCAGCTGCTTCCATATAAAGCTGACCGCTTTGTGATAAATAAGCATCTTCATCAAAATACTTTGTTGCAAAGAGTTCGGACGTGCCTTCCGGTGCGCTTCCCGTAAGAATTGGCGGGTCAACCTTGGAAAAACCTTGCTCATTGAAAAACTCATAAGTTGCCCGGATAATTTCATTTCTGATCTTCATGACTGCATGCTGCCGGCGGGAGCGCAGCCATAAATGACGATTATCCATCAGGAATTCAGTTCCATGTTCTTTTGGCGTAATAGGGTAATCGACAGCCTGATGAATAACTTCAAGGCCTGTTACAAGCATTTCAAATCCGAAAGGAGAACGCTCGTCCTTTTGAATCCTGCCCGTCACATATACGGAGGATTCCTGAGTGACTGATTTTGCACCTTGGAAGATTTCCTCCGGCACTTCCGCTTTTACTACAACACCTTGAATAAATCCAGTACCATCGCGCAGCTGCAAAAATGCAATCTTTCCGCTTGAACGCTTGTTGGCAATCCAGGCACCGATGGTAACTTCCTGGTCAACATATTTATGAACTTGAGAAATTGTTGTTTTTATCAATTTATGTTCCCTCCAAAAAAATCTAAGCAATCACTTCTTATGTATCGCTATATATTATACCTTCAAGCACATTGACAAGCAATAACAGTAAAATATTAAACGCTCTAATTGGCCTGAAAACATGGAAGGAAGCCGGATACGATCCGGCTTTCCCGTTTTACTACTATTTTAAGTTCTTTTCAACAAACCCGTGCATCCGTTCCACTGCCTTTTCTAATAATTCAAGAGAAGTTGCATAGGATAAACGGATATTATCCGGAGCGCCAAAACCAGATCCAGGAATGACTGCAACCATCGCTTCCTCCAGAAGCGCCTCCACAAATTCATCGACACTCGCAAATCCGGTCATTTCTGCTGCCTTTTTTACATTAGGAAACAGGTAAAATGCTCCTTGAGGCTTTACACAAGTAAAGCCTGGAATGCTGATTAATTTATCATAGATAACGTTTAATCGATGTTCGAATGCTTCTCTCATTTCTTCCAGTGTATCCTGCGGCCCGGCATATGCGGCGATCGAGCCATATTGTGCTGTTGTTGTCGGGTTGGATGTACTGTGGCTGGCAAGGTTGGTCATGGCTTTAATAATACTCTTATTGCCTGCAGCATATCCAATTCTCCAGCCTGTCATAGAATGAGATTTGGACACTCCGTTGATAATAATGGTTTGATCCTTAAGCTCAGGTGAAAGCTCCGCTATCGAAGTATGCTGATGGCCGCCATATACCAGTTTTTCATAAATTTCATCAGAAATGATCAGAACATTATGCTTTAAACATACTTCTCCAAGCTCCTTTAATTCTTCCGCAGAATAAAGCATGCCAGTCGGGTTGCTTGGAGAGTTAATAATAACAGCCTTGGTTTTATCAGTTATGCTTTTGGCCAGCTGTTCCGGGGTGATCTTAAAGTCATTTTCTTCTCTTCCCTCTGCATAAACAGGAACACCGCCGGCAAGTTTAACCTGTTCAGGATAGCTGACCCAATATGGAATCGGGATAATGACTTCATCCCCTTCATTCAGCAAGACCTGGAACAGTGTATATAAGCCATGCTTCGCCCCATTGGTTACGATTATTTGTGAGGCATCATAATCAAGTCCCTGATCTTTTTTAAACTTGTTTGCGATTTCTTTCTTTAATGCTGGAAGACCTGCCGATGGTGTATATTTTGTATGGCCCTCATTCATGGATTTCACGGCAGCATCAATGATATGCTGTGGCGTATTAAAATCCGGCTCGCCTGCTCCCAATCCGATCACATCATGTCCCTGGGCTTTTAGCTCTTTTGCTTTAGCAGTGATTGCCAGAGTTGTTGATGGTGTTAATGCTTTTACTCTTTGTGCCAATTGAATCTCCATTGCTTGCTTCCTCCCGTTTTTCTCCTGCACTGTGGCGGTGATTGCCTAAGGCTACAGGTTTTCAATTTTTTTCAGCCATTCCCCTGTTTTAAAATCTATATAATAATAATTTATTAAATTACTGCCGGAACGGTAATGAATTTCCCATAATGGAATATTTTTCTCCATGCCCAGCCGGACTGACATGATCTCAGCGGAATTTTTCTCCTGCTTAAGTCTGTTAATGGCTTCATTTTTAGAAATTCCATCAGACTGCTTCATTGAGACGATTTTTCCCTTTTTTTCCGGAACCCACACATATATGCTTGTCCCTTCATGATCCTTTCCCTCGATCACATAGAAAGTCTCACTCCCATGATATAAATTGAAGTCTTCAGCTTCAGCAAGATCCGTTTCCTGTTTCGCAAGCTCAACTGCCTTTGATTCTGCTGCCCTCACTGGCTTCATGCTGTTTAAATAAATGAAAGAGCCTGCTCCAATGCTTATGACAAGCAGAATAATGATACCCCATAATACTTTTTTCATGTCTCAATCACTCTTTTATGTACGATAAATCGTAAAAATCGCTTTATTTTGGTCTTCCTGATCAAGCGCCAAACCGAACATCAGGTCTTTTTCTTTTAACGTTCTGTTCAGAACATCAACAATTTTATACAGATCCGGGCTTTGCTGGATCTTCACTGTAGATAAAACCTCAATTTTGCTTTCCATTCTGGAATTCCTCCTCAGCCTCTACAATATTTGTAACTTATATACCCAACCGTTAAGGTTAAACTAATTTTACAAAGAAATAAATCTCAGTAACAGTATAACAGCAGAAATGATTAACTGGTATTAAAACAATAACAAATTTTCTTCTGGTCCACCACGTCATGCTGCGCCATAAGCGCAGCTTTTTCGTTTCCTGCCTTTTCAAAAGGCAAGAACTTAGCTGAGTTACATTAATTAGCCGCCAAAAATTAATTGCCTTCACAAAATCTTCCCTGGGAATTTTTCGTGAAGGTTCATTTTCTGTTTATTTGAACTCCTCATCCGGGAAAATCGTGAATAGCTCATAATTAACGTCTGTAAATTTGATGGTGACCGTACCGTGCTTTCTTGTATAATATACATCAACCCAGGCATCATTTAACAGCCGGAACAGATCTGAATCATGTTTTATGGATGGTCTATAAAAAAGAATAGCGATCTGGGGATCCAGATGTTTAATCATCTCTTCTGATATAGAGCCATTCCCTCCAAACGCAGGAAGTTTAACAATATTAACATTTGATAACTCTTTTTTCATAAGGAATTCTTTGGCTTCCGGACTTGTCGAGTTCATAAACAATACCCGATGTCTTTTGAATATAAAAGAAATATCCATTCCTTCACCCAGGTCACTGCCTTCGTATAAAACTTCTGCATGTAATCCCGGAAAAAGCTGCTGCTTCGCATTTTGTTTCCAGGCATGACAATCGAGATCACTTATTCCTTTTTCAGACTTCAGTTCTGAAAGGGCAGATTCATTCGCTATAATTTCCCTTACCCCAAAGTTTTTAATAAGCCATTTAAGGCTTGCCTTATTATATAATTCTTCATCTGTCAGGATGACTGCTGAAATCTGATTAACGCCATATAATTCAAGAAGCTTTCTTAATTCACCCTCAGTTCCCTGCCCACCGGTGTTAATGAGGATTTTTTCGTCATTTCCATGATGAATTAAGGCAGACTCGCCATCCGATAGAGAAAAAAACGTAATAGCCAGTTCATCATTTTTTAGTTTTAGGTCAATGCTTTCCACTTTAACTGGAACTGCCGGTGAATCTTTCGGTATGTAATACCAATTCGCAAACAGCATTATAAAGGCGAACAGCACACTCATCTTTCCATTCCTCCTACATTGAAACAAAGCAGACTGAGGGTTTATTAAAACCCAACAAATTTATAATGTGTTAATCATCTAAATTTATCCTGCATTACAGACCTTTGTTCATCATAAAGGAATGAAAGTGAAAATACACAAAACGTTTATAGCCAATCATTAATCAAATCAACAATTTCATCAATATGGCTTTTCTCGACAGGAATGGGCGGAATGGAATCCAGGAATGCTTTCCCATATCTTGCGGTGATGATTCTCCGGTCGAATATCACGATGACTCCCCTGTCGGAACTTGTTCTGATTAATCTCCCTACACCCTGTTTAAAGCGGATAATTGCCTCGGGCAATGAGTATTCGGAAAACGGATTTTTTCCTTTATTGGCAATTTGCTCATTTTTTGCCTGTGCCATTGGTTCATCAGGCGGTGAAAAAGGCAGTCTTACAATAACAAGACAGGAAAGATCCTCACCCGGGATATCCACACCTTCCCAAAAGCTGCTTGTCCCTAAGAGGATGGCTTTATCAAAACGCTGGAAATTTCTCGTTAGCCTTGACCTGCTCCCGCTTGTCACACCCTGGGCGATGATAGCATAGTCCTCCAGAAATCCTGATTCCTTAATAAGCTCGTGGGTTTTCCTTAGCATTTCATGGGAAGTGAAAAGAATCAGCATTCTTCCCTTTGCTGCTTCCGCAATGGAAATAATATGCTCGGTTATGGCGGCCACATACTCCTCGAGCGGTACTGCATTAACTTCAGGCAAATCATCAGAAACCACGAGCTTAACCTGATTTTGATAATCAAAAGGAGATTGAATTTGCTTTAGAGTGCATTGCTGTTCCTCCAGACCTAATTCTTTTACGATAAAACTAAAGGAATTTTTTACAGATAAAGTGGCAGAAGTAATGACCGCACTTTCCTTTTGGCTGAAGAATTGATTTTTAAGGTATTCAGAAACTGATACTGGCTGTGCATAAACCGTTGTGGCATTTTGTGCTGCGCGCGTATCCATTTCTACCCATACAACAAATTCGGAGGCCGACAAATGAAAGATATGCTTTAAGTCTTCATTCATATCCCGCAAATCATCCAAAATAGAAGCCACTTCCTCCATTAATGCCTTTTCCTCAAGAGACAGGGCCGATTTAATTGCTGCAACTGCGCATACACGACTGTCTATCGCCTGGATTAAATCCTTAAGCATAAATCCAAAACGTTCGGCACCCGCTAATACAGCCTTCGTTTCCTTATTGGCAGCACTTTTATTAAATCTTACTGAAATTCGATTCACGCTTTTTTTGGCTTTATTGTACTTTTTAGCATAAATCGCTATTACTCTGAACAATTCATCCATCTCATGGAGAATATCGGCTATTAATTGGTTGACTTCAAAAGAATGCATGAAATCATCCCGTGTCCCTGCTTTCTCTTCCACCAGCTTCTCAAGCTTATAATAGAGCTGTTTCTGTTCCATCATTCCAATTTGTCCAAGCATCAGCCGCACTGATAAATAATCCAGCTTGTTTCCGAAATGTTTCCCGGAAGCCTTAACAAAATGATGCCCCTCATCGATCACCACATGGCTGAATTCCGGCAAAATAGCATTAGTTGCTGTAAGATCCGTCAATAGCAGTGAATGATTCGTAATAATGATATCTGCCTTTTGTGCTTCCTTTCTTGCCCTCAGATAGAAATCTCTCGATATCCACGACTTATCCTGCAAAAAAGCTGTTTCATCATTCTTTATTCTGCTCCAGTAAATCATTCCGCCGCTTGACAGGTTTAATTCATCAATATCACCAGCGTCAGTCTCCAGCAGCCATACCAGAATCTGCATTTTGCTGAGGATTGTATCATAATTATCTTCATCATCTCTTAGCGTTTGAACGAACTTCGCAAGGCTGATATAGTGGCTTCTCCCCTTCAGCAATACAGTACTAAGCGGGAATGACAGCATTTTTTGCAGCAGTGGAACATCCTTCGAAAGCAGTTGCTCCTGCAGCTGTATTGTATATGTACTGATAATGACAGTTCTGCCGCTCTCCTTTGCATGTAAAGCCGCCGGAACAAGGTATGCCAGGGATTTCCCAACACCAGTCCCTGCCTCTATTAATGCATGCTGTTTATTTTTGAAGGCTTCATAAACCGAATCCATCATGATAAACTGGCCTTGCCTTTTTTCATAGGAAGGGAAAGCTTTAATGAACAATGCCTGTTTTTCCTCTTCACGGAAAGGAAAGGCCTGAAGTCCGGATCCTGCAGATTCCTGTGGTTCGGTTCTTTTTTTTAAAGCAATACCTCTGTGAACTTCAATATAATCTGCCAATTGCTCAATCTTGCTTTCACTAATTAAAATGTGCTCGTCCAATAATATATCCAGATCACTTTTTAAGCCTCCAGACAGCTTATGCAGCCGTTCTATGGTGGTATGAGGAAGGTTTTTAAGCTTGTTTAACAATATTAACAGGAGCTCAGCGGTAACATATGCATCGCTGTCAGCCTGATGGGGGCGTTCATGATTAAGGCCTTCCCTGAGTGCGAGATCCGATAATTTGTAGCTATCTGCGGTGGGAAAAAGAATTCTGGCCATCTCCACTGTATCAAGAACAGGACCGTAAAACCCGTTATATCCCGCCTCAATCAATTCTTCCTGTAAAAAGGACAAATCAAATAAAACATTGTGAGCCACAAAATAGGCACCCTCGAGCAAAGTCAGGACTTTAGGGGCAATCTCCGAAAATAGCGGGGCATTCTCTACCATTTCATCTGATAAACCTGTCAGTTCTTCTATAAAAGGGGGAATGGATTGCTCCGGGTTTATAAGGGAGGAGTATTGCTCTGTAATTTTTCCGTTTTCGATCACCACAGCAGCGAATTGTATTATTTTATCGCCTTTTTTCGGGGCGTTCCCCGTTGTTTCCAAATCCACTACAACATATTTATTACCCATGGCTAACACCTCATATTCAGTCATTCAAAAGGTATCATAAAAACGGAAAAAGAAAAAGGCAAATACTTTTCCCTCTTTATTTTCTTCCACCTGCTCAGGTCCCTTATTCACTGCCGATTAAAAAAAAGAGCCGAAACTCCATAAGAGTTTCGCTCTAGTCAATATCCATTATAGCACTGTACTTTCCGGCTCTGCATGTATCATGTCAGCGATCCGATTTCTGCTGTCCATTATGGCTACCTTCGGTTCATGATAAGGCACCTTTTCATCAGGAACAAGAGCATATGAAATGATAATGACAATATCGCCTTCCTGAACAAGACGTGCAGCCGCCCCATTCACGCAGATTACTCCGCTGCCTCTTTCACCTGGAATAATATAGGTTTCAAATCTTGCACCATTGTTATTATTGACGATTTGAACCTTTTCATTGGGTGCCATTCCTACCGCTTCAATAATCTCCGTATCAATTGTGATGCTGCCAACATAATTCAGATTGGCTTCTGTTACTGTTGCACGATGGATCTTGCCATTCATCATGGTGCGGAACATGCTGCCTTCCTCCCTTAGCTTTCTTTTTTCACTGATATTATTGCGTTATCTATTAAACGGGCCTTTTTGAATTTAACCGCCATAGCGATAATGATTTTCTCTTCCAAACAGGAAAGCTGTTTAAGATCCGGATAGGATAGAATCTCAATATAATCTATTTCTCCGCTTGTGTTTTTTTCAATAAATTCCCTGATGCTGCGGAGAATCCTCGCTGGATCGTATTCTCCTTCAGCTATTAGAGTCTCCGCCATTATAAGACTTTTATAGAGAGCAGATGCCTGATCGCGTTCTGCCGGCAGAAGATGCACGTTCCGTGAGCTCTTAGCAAGACCATCTACTTCCCTGACTGTCTGAACAGGGATAATCTCCACTGGAATATTAAAATCTCTTACAAGCCCGTCAACGACGGCCACCTGCTGGGCATCCTTCATGCCGAAATACACTTTATCCGGCTGAACAATGTTGAACAGTTTTATCAGGACCGTGGCAACCCCATCAAAATGTCCGGGCCGTGATTTTCCGCATAAAACATCTGTCCGCTCCTGTACCTTAGCCGTTACGGACAGTACTGCAGGATACATATCTTCAGCTGAAGGAAAAAAAAGATAATCGCAGCCCTCTTTCTCTGCAAGGCTGCTGTCACGCTCTAAATCCCTTGGGTATGTCGCTAAATCTTCTTTAGGTCCAAATTGCAGCGGATTGACAAAGATGCTGACCACTGTAATATCGTTTTCTTTCCTTGCATTCTGTAATAACGAAAGATGGCCTTCATGCAAATAGCCCATTGTGGGGACAAACCCGATTGTTTTTCCTTCCCTCTTAAGCTGTAAAGCAATCCTTTGCATTTCTCTTATATCAGTAATCGTTCTCATGCTTTTCCTCCATACAGACTCAGCAGTTCTTCCTCTTTCATCCTGAAAGAATGGGAATCATCAGGAAATGCTCCATTCTTCACTTCATCTGAATATTTAGTAAGGCTGTCGCCGATAATCGGATTCAGATTTTCATACTGTTTCACGAACTTTGGAACACGATCTACGCCGTATCCTAATACATCATGGTACACAAGGACCTGTCCATCGGTATCCTTACCAGCCCCGATTCCAATGACTGGAATCGTCAATTCTTCCGTGATCTGCTTTGCCAGCTGTTTTGGAACACACTCAAGGACAAGAGCAAAGGCTCCGGCTCTCTCACATTCCCTGGCATCATCAATCAGCTTTCTGGCTGCTTCAGCGTTTTTCCCCTGGACCTTATAGCCTCCAAGGACCCCCACGGATTGTGGTGTCAGGCCGAGATGGGCAACAACAGGAATGCCTGCTTTTGTTAACGCGCCAATTTGTTGTGCGACTTCATCACCGCCTTCAAGCTTAACAGCATGTGCACCTGTCTCCTGAATGAGCCTTGCCCCATTTAACAGTGTATCTTTCACGGACAAATGATAGCTCATAAACGGCATGTCAATCACAATGAATGTATGTTGTGCCCCTCGTTTAACAGCTTTTCCGTGATGAATCATATCCTCCATCGTAACAGGAACGGTTGAATCATAGCCCAGCACTACCATCCCAAGCGAATCCCCAACAAGTATCATGTCCACATTGGCTTTTTCAGCCTGTTTGGCAGCAGGAAAATCATAGGCGGTCAGCATGACAATTTTCTCATCATTTTCCTTCATTTTTAAAAAGTCTGTTGTTTGCTTCATCATTCGTCCTCCTTATGCAGGAAGAGGCAATAAAACTTTAATGAGTTTAAAAAAACAGAACATTAAAAAAATCCTTCTGTCGGCAGAAGGATTTTACATTAGCTCATATATCAGTTCATCCCTCTGTCCCGGTCCATTTTTTGGATCTAGGCAGATATATTATATTTGCGTTTCCTTAAAAAAGGTGCAGTTCTGTTAAGGATACTGCCCATAAAAAGTATATCAAAAAGGCAAATGAGTTGGCTATAAAAACTTTCAAACCGGCATTCTAAACATCCAGCTCAATGTCTGCAGAATATACGTGATGGACTTTCCCGCTGCTGTCTTCAATCATCAGGACTCCATCTTCTGTAATTCCAAGGGCCTTGCCATATATGCTTCCGGTAATCGTCCTTGCAGTAAGATTTTTGCCAATGCTGACCGCATAACTTTCCCATAAAAGCTTAATCGGATAAAAACCCTTCTCTAAATAAAGTTTATACAGGTTTTCCAGTTTGCCAAGCAGGATTTTAATCAGCTCAGCTCTTGAAAGCTTTACGCCTTTTTCAATGGATAATGAAGTAGCAATTTCTTTAAGCTCATCGGGATAATCATCAAGCTGCTGGTTAACGTTGATGCCAATTCCTATGATAATAGAAATAATCCGGTCCGCATCCGCCTGCAGTTCTGTCAGAATTCCTGTAACCTTCTTCCCGTTCATCAAAACATCATTCGGCCATTTAATTTGCGGTGTTAAATCAGTCAGCTCTTCAATTGCCTGTACAACAGCCACTGCTGTAATCAGCGTAAGCTGCGGAGCTTTCGGAGGTGGAATGTTCGGTCTTAGAATAACACTCATCCATATGCCTGTTGATTTTGGGGAGTGCCATCTCCTGTCCATTCTCCCCCTGCCTGAAAGCTGTTCTTCCGCAATTACGACCGTTCCTTCCTGCGCACCCTCGTATGCAAGGCGATGGGCAATCTTCTGAGTAGAATCAACACTTTCTTCATGATGAATCTGGCGTCCAAGGGTTTCAGTCTGCAAACCAAGCCTGATTTCATCAGGGGTAACTTTTTCAGGTGTTTTTGTTATCCGATAACCTTTTCTTCTGACCGCTTCCAATTCAAAGCCTTCTTTTCTCAGCTCTTCAATATGCTTCCATACAGCCGTTCTTGAACATCCAATCAGGTCAGCTAAATACTGGCCTGAAAGAAATTCCTCATTGCTTTTCGTAAAAGCATCAATCAATTTGTTCCTGATTTCTGATTGCACTTTATGAGCCACTCCCTTATGGATTCATCACTATTACTCACTTCGCCGCGCAAGACTGCTTTTTCGGTTTTTTCAAGCTCCGCTTTAATCCAGGGACCAGGAGATTTGCCAAACCAATCCATCAGCTGCTCTCCAGTAAGCTGAAGGTCGCTTCTTTCTTTAATCGGCAGAGAATTATATTGACTCAGCAGGCTGTCTGTTCCCCTGCTTGAGTCCTCATGCAAGATTACGTTGCGGACCCGTTCCGCGTTCAGGGACTTGTCCCCTGCCTGATAAAGGGAATAGGCCTCCCACTGGTTTTCGGCCCTGTACCGGATCCAGCTGATAATCGACACTATCTTTTTTGTTCTCTTTACAGGCAGTTTCCAGTTCTTCAGAAAAGCTTGAGCCTGTGACTCGTCCAATTTAAAGATATACGCAAGAAAGGCCCACATTTCATCTCCTGTCAGATCTGCTGCATTATAATTTTCTGCTTCTTTTAATTCCTGTTGGAAGCCTGACATTTTTGGCAGATAATTAGACAATCCTGTTTCCGCAATGACCTTAAGAGCTTTCATCCTGCAGGTTCCCGCTAATAGCTTTTCGAACTCTGCCAGCTTTCTTTCCACTGCAATGTTTTCAAGTAAATGTGACAGGGATGTCAAAGCATCATAAGTGTTTTTATCAATCTCAAATGCCAGCTGGCTGAAAAAGCGGACTGCTCTCATCATTCGAAGGGCATCTTCAGTAAATCTCTCAGCCGGCTTGCCTACAGTGCAAATTCTTTTTTCCTCTATAGCGCCCCTGCCGTTAAAAGGATCGATAAGCTGTCCTTCTTTATCCATGGCAATCGCGTTCATCGTAAAATCTCTTCTTTTCAAATCCTCTTCCAGGGATCTGATAAATTGTACTTTTGAAGGCCGCCTAAAATCCAGGTATTCAGCCTCTGTTCGGAAGGTTGTAATTTCATAGGAGATGCCATGATATAGAACCACCACAGTGCCATGTTCAATACCCACATCAAGTGTTCTGGAGAATATGGCTTTTACTTCTTCCGGGGTAGCCGAAGTAGCAATATCGACGTCTGCAATTTCTTTTCCAAGTATATAATCCCTGACAGAGCCTCCTACAAAATAGGCCTCAAAACCTGCAGCTTCTAACTTCTCGAGCACAGGAACTGCCTTTATAAAAACTTCATTCATCAAAGGTCACCTTTTTCCAAAAGTTCATAATAAAACTCTTCATATTGAGTGACAATGCGGCCGGCACTGAACCTGTCTTTTGCAAGTGAAATGGATTGTGAAGAAAACCTGTCAAGCAGTTTCTCATCAGTAAGCAATTTTATTGCTTTTCGCGAGATATCAGTTATATCACCCAAAATGCAAATATAGCCGGTCTCACCATCTCTGATTACTTCGGGAATTCCACCGACATCTGTACCGATGCATGGCACTCCGCATGCCATTGCCTCAAGAGCAACAAGTCCAAAGCTTTCCTTTTCCGATAATAAGAGCATTAAATCACTGATGCTGTAAAGCTCCTCCACATTATCCTGCTTTCCCAAAAACAGAACCTTGTCTTTAAGCTTCAGGTCATTCACCAGTCTGCATATAACGCTCATTTCCGGTCCGTCTCCTACTAGCAGCAGCTTTGAAGGAACTTCTTCAGATATTTTGGCAAAGGCTTTAACAACATCCGGCACCCGTTTTACACTGCGGAAATTAGATACATGAATGATCACTTTTTCACCAGGTTTTATGCCATATTCTTCTTTAAGGTAAAGAGAATCGGTTTTCCTGTATATTCTTTCATCTATAAAGTTATAAACCGCTCTTAAGGACTTATCAGGTTTGATCAGGTCATAAGTTTGTGATATCAACGCATTGGAAACAGCTGTGACTCCATCAGACTTTTCAATTCCAAAACGGATCGCATCTGTAAGGGATGGGTCATACCCGAGAACTGTAATATCTGTTCCATGAAGGGTGGTAACAATCTTAATGTCTGTACCGCTCATCTGCTTTGCCAGGATCGCGCAAACTGCATGGGGAATCGCATAATGCACGTGCAGCAGATCAAGGCCCTCGCGTTTTATCACTTCCGCCATTTTACTTGCCAGCGCGATATCGTAAGGAGCATATTGAAATACGGAGTATTGATTGACATCCACCTGATGATAAAAAATATTGGGGTACATCCTTTTCAGTCTAAAAGGTAGACTTGATGAAATAAAATGTATTTCATGACCTTTTTCGGCTAGCATTTTCCCTAGTTCTGCAGCAACAACACCTGACCCTCCCACCGTAGGATAGCAAGTGATACCTATTTTTAACTTTTTCCTCATAATTCTCCACCAAATATATCCATATTTACCAGTAAGGGATTATTAACTTTAAAACCCTCTGCATATTGTACCCCTGCCTGTTTTCCAAATAGGCTTTCCCTCGCTGCAACAGTTTCAATATAACCGTTGACAAGCGGTGTATCAAATGAACCTGGGCTTCTTGTAAATTGACTTTGATAGGATTCGAGACCTGCAATTTTTTTATCCATAAAAGAGGTGATATCGATCAGGAAGTCAGGCTTAAGGAAGCCATTTATCATATAAAAGTGCAGGTTTTTCACCTTATGCGGGGCAAAATTGCCGCCTGTTTCATATTTCCTGATTCCGGCTGAAAAGACCGCTTCTTCCACCAGGCGGGCACAATGCCCGTGGTCTGGATGCCTGTCCTCCATATATGGCGCAAACACAAGAGCTGGCCTATATTTACGGATCATTTCAGCGATCTTTTTTATGTATTCCTGGTTATAAAATAAGCCCCTGTCAGGCAGATTAAGAGTCTCCCGGACATTAACCCCGAGAATCCCTGCTGCTTTCAGCGATTCGTCTTTACGGATTTCAATCGTCCCATTGGAAGAAAGCTCAGCCCGTGTTAAGTCGCATATTCCAATCTTTTTTCCGATAGAGGCAAATTTGGCAATTGTGCCGCCCATGCCGATTTCAACATCATCAGCATGCGCACCAAATGCCAGAATATCAAGGTTATCCGGGTTCATTCATGTCACCTTTTTCACTTACAATATTCCTCCAAGATAAATCATTGCGTTCCAGGCCCTTAATAATAATTTCAGCTGTGCCCATATTGGTTGCGAGCGGCACAGCATATACGTCACAGAGGCGCACTAAAGCTGAGACATCCGGCTCATGGGGCTGAACAGTCAGAGGATCTCTGAAGAAAAATACAACATCCATTTTATTGTTGGCAATTAAAGCACCAATTTCCTGGTCCCCGCCAAGTGGTCCGGACTGAAAACGGTGAATGGAAAGACCAGTTTCTTTCATGATGCGTGAACCGGTTGTTCCAGTAGCATAAAGGGTATGTTCAGCAAGAATAGATTTATAGGCGATTGCAAATCTTACAATATCGTCCTTTTTCTTATCATGGGCAATTAAGGCAATATTCATGTCGGCACCCCTTTCTAATCGATAATATTTTCGAGGCCGTAGACGAGCGTATCAATATTTAAAACAGTATCTACAGCAAGCTTTACTCCTGACATAAAGGAAGCTCTATTATATGAGTCATGACGGATGGTCAATGTCTGGCCTTCAGAACCGAACATTACCTGCTGATGAGCAATCAGGCCGGGCAGGCGTACAGAATGTATATGCATGCCATCGAAATTTGCGCCTCTGGCACCAGGAATCGTTTCCTTCTCCTCTGGGTGCCCCTGCTCCTTTTTCGTTCTTACATCAGCAATCATCTCAGCTGTTTTAACTGCAGTTCCAGATGGAGCATCCAACTTCTGGTCATGGTGCAGCTCAATGATTTCCACATCATTAAAATATCTACCTGCCAATTGGGAGAATTTCATCATTAATACAGCACCAAGCGCAAAGTTTGGGGCAATAATGCAGCCGATTCCTTTTTCATGGCATAGATTTTCAAGCTCTTTCAGATTTTCCTTCGAAAAGCCTGTTGTTCCAACAACTGGCCTCACACCATATTCCAGGGCAGTTTTTGTGTGGTACATTCCTACTTCCGGAGTGGTCAAATCGATCAGTACATCGGGACTTAGCTCCTGAAAGGCTAGGGCAAGATCTGTGTATACCGGAACTTGGCCAAATTGTGAGAAGCCTTCAAAATCGCCAAGAAAGCCACCGCCATTTTTATGGTCGATCACGGCAGCTAACTCATAGTTCTCTGTTCGATTAACGAGCTGGACGGCTTCACTGCCCATCCTTCCCCGCGGTCCCGCTATAATAACTTTTACTTTATCCATTGTCCTCTCTCCTTCTACTCTTCAATTCTTGTCCATCTGTCTTTATCACGTGTGCTGAATTTTTTCATGACACGATCATGCGCTTCTTCTAAGTCAATATTTAAGGAATTAGCAAAGCATATTAGAACAAACAGCATATCTCCAAGCTCTTCCTCGATAGCCTTTTCTTCCTCTGTGGATTTTTTGGGTTTTTCACCATAGTGATGGTTCACTTCCCTGGATAGTTCCCCAAGTTCCTCGATCATCCTTGCAAGCATGGCTAATGGGCTGAAATAACCTTCTTTAAATTGGCTTATGTATTTGTCAACGTCTGTTTGCATGTCTTTCATTGTTTTTGGGGTCTCCATACTTTCACCTCAGCTTCTATTTACAGTTTCTATATATCTGATTTCCACTTTTCATGTTAAGCTATTGCTCAGCCATTTTACAAATATTTTTTATCATCGCTTACAGATAATCAGTCAGTGCATCTTGTCCTTTGATGTTATTGCTCTTATAATCTGTATCTTATATAATTAGATACGCTTTGGTATTGTGATATTCAGGCAGCGGAGGGATAATATGTTTTATGGATTGAAATTTAAGAATATTTTTTTCATTTTGCTCGGCTCGGCCATTTTTTCATGGGGCCTTGTTCACTTTAATATGCAAAACAACTTGGCTGAAGGAGGCTTCACCGGTATTACCCTGCTTTTGTACTTCCTTTTCGAATGGGACCCTTCCTATACTAACCTTCTGCTAAATATACCGCTTTTCTTTATCGGATGGAAACTTCTGGGCAGGAATGTTTTTCTTTATACCATCATCGGAACGGTCGGTGTGTCCCTATTCTTATGGATTTTTCAGCGGTACCAGATAGACATGCCATTAAAAGAGGATTTGACACTTGCTTCTTTATTCGCGGGTGTTTTTATCGGCATCGGCCTTGGAACCATTTTCAGGTTTGGAGGCACAACAGGCGGAGTCGATATTATTGCGAGACTTGTCCATAAATATGCTGGGGTCAGCATGGGAAAGACAATGTTCATTTTTGACTTTTTTGTTATAGCCCTTTCATTAATTACATATTTAAACTACAGGGAAGCCATGTATACGCTGGTTGCAGTGTTTGTGGGTGCAAAGGTTATAGATTTCATGCAGGAAGGTGCTTATGCAGCAAGAGGGGCCATGATCATTTCAGAACAGAATGATGCAATTGCCGAAAAAATAATGAAAGAAATGGACCGGGGCGTAACCGTGTTAAAAGGCCATGGATCCTTCACTAAAAAAGAGCGTGAAGTATTGTATTGTGTCGTCGGCCGAAATGAAATTGTGCGGTTAAAAAATGCGATCACTTCTGTTGATCCCCATGCCTTTGTTTCTGTCACAGCTGTACATGATGTATTAGGGGAAGGATTTACCCTGGATGAAAATAAAAAGCCGGTTGAACGCTAAATATTGAAGTGATGTCCCAAAGGCATCACTTTTTTTCATGAGAAAAGCCGGCATTGCCGGCTTTTACTCAGATCTGGTCATACCAGTATAGATAAGAATTAAACGAAGCAGTTCCAGCACAGCCACGGCTGCTGCCGCTACATATGTCAGCGCGGCTGCATTTAATACTTTTTTAGTCTCTCTTTCTTCATCGTTTCTGATGATGCCCAGGGAAACCACCTGATCCATCGCACGATTGGAAGCATTGAATTCCACAGGAAGTGTGATTACCTGAAAAACCACTGCAGCCGCCATGAAGATAATGCCAAGCAGCACCATACCGCTCATGCCAGCAAAAAAACCGATCATGATTAGAATCCAGGAGAAGTTTGAACCAATATTTGCAACAGGTACTAGCGCATGGCGGAAACGCAGAAAAGCGTAATCCTGATTATCCTGGATGGCATGGCCAACTTCATGGGCCGCAATGGCAGCGGCAGCCACAGAATGGCCATGATAATTTGTTGCTGAAAGCCTTACTGTCTTGGATCGCGGGTCATAATGATCCGTTAGATGGCCCCTGGTTTCTTCAACGCCAACTTTATATAAACCATTTGCATCCAGAATTCTTCTGGCTACTTCAGCACCCCTCATTTGAGTGGATGAAGGAACTTTTGAATATTTGCTGTAAGCTCCCTTTACTTTCATTTGTGCCCAAAGCGGAACAAGAATAATTATTGCAAAATAAATGAGATATCCTCCCATTTTGTTACCTCCCATTAAGCTGGTCATGGTGAATTTTAACCTCTGGCTTTCATATCTTCAGCATACGATTCCTTCTAACTATCTTATTCCCATTTTCCTTTATTGCAAAACGGGAAAGACGCTTAATTATTCTTTTTGTTAAAGATAAGAGTGTAGAAATTTTTGAACTTCGAGGCCTGTCTAGCTCCAGCACCTCCCCCCTCGAGGTCACAAGCCGATCCCCCCAAAAGGCAAAGAACGCCTTTCCGTGAGGCTCGCCTTGAGGCCCACAGGATGTGGGTCATGCAGACGTTGCCACAGGATGTGGCGTTCTTAGTCTGCGTTCCTTCGTGAGCAAGGTGCTTCCGCTTTTCTTATTATGATCGATTTTTTTGCCTTGCCCTGTCTCCCTTATATTTTCTCCAACCTACGTAAGATAATGTAATGATGATTATGCTCCCGGTTGAGATGATCACCCACCAAAGGGATGGATCCGTTTCATCTTCTGTCATTTCATCAAAGATTGTCTGCAGATCATTTTCCAATGCAGCAAGTTCCTGCTGGCTTGCCTGCTGGGAAAGCACCTGCGGCCGATAATGATCAATAAAATTAATGCGGGCGTTCAGTTTTTGTACCTTTTCTGCATCGACATCAATCTTCAGACTGGGATAAATAACCTCATATAAAGACAAAAAGGAATTCAAACGTGAATGGAAGTTCTCGTTATTACCGCTGTATGCCGCTTCCTTTACCTCACCAAATACCGACATGATCGGCTTCTCCATTTCAGTCCATAAAGGCTGATATTTCGAGGAAATCGCATCCATTACCAGGCGAAATTTTGTTGCATGATTCAGCCGTTCTTCATGGCTCATGGATGTATTCACCGCAGCTTGTACAGCATCATCATGAGAGACGGTAATAATCCGCAGTTCGTCCATTGTAAATGGTCTTTCCTTGCCGTTCACAGCAACGAATTGCTCGGAAAAATACTCCAAAAGCTTCTTGGCATCCTCATACCTGTGAAGCTTAACCATCTGTAAGGCTTCATTAGATAATTGATCTAATTTATCTATTTTTGTTGTCTTATCTGCAGACACCATTCCAGGCAATAACATAATAATGAATAAGAATGCGATTACTTTTCGCCTCATCAAACTTGTCCCCCCTCAAATTACTATTAGATTAATATGAAAAGAGGGACAAGGTTAGACCAGAAAATAATTTCGAGAACTATTATATTTAATTTGCGTGCCAGGAGTCATTACAACTTTTATATTAAAGGTCCATTTCTCAAAGGTATTTTTTTGCTGCGAATTATGCTCGTTAATTTCCGCTGCGGGCACTTGCTTTCCGCGGGGAGGAACGGGAGCCTCCTCGGCTTCGCCTGCGGGGTCTCCCGCTCCCTCTCCTCCCGCAGGAGTCAAGCGCCCTCCTCTCCAATCAACTCAGTAAATGAAACTAAGTTATTAATAATCAACATGATTTATGAAAATAACCGCATTAAAACTTTGATAAAGCTATTTCACAATATCCAGACTAAACCGATTCTTTCTAAGGACGAAGTAATACGCGGTTCCTAATGAGAAAATGCTGAGCCAGAATGTAAAATAGCCGATTTGCGGTGTGTAAAGATTTAAAATAGGATAGCGGGGAAGCATGAAAAAGACATAATCAATTACATCATTGTGTAGAGTCCAGATACCCGTAATGACTAGATGCCATGTTTTGAAGCGATAGAAAGGTGCGTAAAGAACACCCTGGACTGCCATTGCACCATGGGAGAAGATTAGCATGAGAGCAACAGGATCCAATTCACCTGTAACCTGAAATACCAGCAAATTCATAACTACGGCCCATATACCGTATTTAATAAGGGTTACAATTGCTAAAGCTTCCATCAATGGCCAATTTTTGCCCATTAGAAAGGCAATCAGCACAAACATAAAAAACAGGCTTGCTGTAGGACTGTCGGGTACGAACGGCAAGAAAACAGCCGGTGTATCTACCAGCTGCCACTTATACCATATATACCCATAGATGGTGCCTGCTGTGTTAATAATCAGAAGGAGTATCAGCATAGCTCTGCTGCCTAATAAAGGATAGATCCATTTCATGTTTTTTCTCCTTTTCTCTATGTACACGATTGTTTCATTATTTTACCACATCCAACTCATGTAAAAAAACGAACAATTTTTGGGCAAAAAAAAGAAGCTGGCAATGCCAGCTCCTTTTTAAATTATTTGCTTTCAAGGCCAGAAATGAATTCAGCAAGCTTTTGAAGTTCTTCATCAGAGCCTTTGAACATTCCTGCAGGCATAGCGCCTTTACCGTTTTTAGCAATGTCAGCAACTTCTTCAGGTGTTAACCCAGTGTCAACAAGTGCAGGTGAACCTGCACCACCCTGGAGATCTCCTCCGTGGCAGGAAATACAGCCGTTTGCTTCAAAAATCTTGTAGCCTTCGTCTTCTTTATCAAACTCTACTTCAGCCACAATTTTACCTTGCTGTGCAGCCGCCTCCCAGTCATGGTGGGCTACAGACTCCCAAGTCAGGTAAGTGATGCCGGCTAGAGCCAATAGCATAAAGCCGGTTGCTAAAGGACGCTTGGACGGACGGCGTTCAGGTCCGCGGTCAATGAATGGCGCAAGCAGCAATGCTCCGAATGCAAGACCCGGAATAATGAAAGCACCAATTGCATTATAAGGTCCGGATGCATAGCTGTATTTCAGAAGCTGGTATAAGAACAGGAAGTACCAGTCTGGCAGCGGAATATAAGCTGTATCACTTGGGTCAGCAATTTTTTCTAACGGCGGCTCATGCGCAATTGTCAAGCATAGGAAACCGATAAGGAATACAGCCCCTACCATCCATTCCTTTAACAGGAAGTTTGGCCAGAATGCTTCTGTTTTTCCTGGATATTCCGAATAGTCTTTCGGAATATTCGGTTTGCGTTCTGCAGGAACACGAGAGTCACCTACGAATTTCATACCTTTACCACGATGCATTGGGCGATTTCCCCTCCTTTTGCAATGATCAAAAAATTATTTCTTACAACGGTCCTGAAATACCCTGCTTACGAATCATAATAAAGTGGGCAGCCATTAACCCGAATAATGCAGCCGGTAAGAAGAATACATGGATAGCAAAGAATCGGGTGATTGTCTGCGCGCCGACAATATCAGAATGTCCTGCAATAAGTATTTTCAGATATTCTCCAATCAGCGGAGTTGATTCTACGATCTGGATTGTTACTTTTGTAGCAAAAAGGGCTTTCATATCCCAAGGCAATAAGTAACCTGTCAGTCCAAGTGCAAGCATTATGAAGAAAATGAGCACTCCGACAATCCAGTTTAATTCACGGGGCTTCTTATAAGCTCCCTGGAAGAAAACACGTAACGTATGTAGGAACATCATTACGATTACTAAACTTGCTCCCCAGTGGTGCATTCCGCGGACAATCTGCCCGAATGCAACATGGTTTTGAAGATAATACACGGATTCCCATGCATTTTTGATATCCGGAACATAGTACATTGTCAGGAACATACCGGATAAGATTTGAATTACAGTAACAAAGAACGTCAGACCGCCAAAACAGTAAACGAATGCAGAGAAATGATGTGCAGGGTTTACATGCTCAGGCACTTCATGGTCAGCAATATCCCGCCAGATCGGCGTAATATCTAAACGCTCATCTACCCAATCATAAATTTTGTTTAACAATTATTACGCCTCCTTTCGCGGTTCAGCCTTGCCTAAATACAAGAAGCCATCTTTTTCTTTGTAAGGAAATACATCAAGTGATGCAACCGGCGGTGTACCTGGAACGTTTGTCCCATCCTTTGTATAAAGGCCGCCATGGCAAGGGCAATAGAAATGATCAGGGTTTGACTTGTCAGTATTCCAGTCAACTACGCACCCTAAATGCTTACATACTGGAGACAATGCAACAATTTCACCTTTATCATCCTTATAAACCCATGCAGTGCCGGTAACTTCGGATGTGTACCAGGCATCCTGCTGCTCATAAGTGTAATCAACCCTTGTCGGCGTTTCGGTAATTTCGGCGACTTTTTGCTTTGTTGGGATAAAATCACTCTCACCAGCTGCCTGCAATACAGGATCAACTGCAAAACGGACCATCGGCATAAGCATTCCTGCTGCCATGAAACCGCCTACACCAGTAAGTGTATAGTTTAGGAATTGACGTCTAGAAACTCGATTTTTGCTCATACTTTTCCCCCCTCTATTATGAAGTTAAGTCCAACGGACAAAATTCAACACAATATAAAACTAGGACATAACAATGATATATCAATCTTTATGCAAGGTCAATATAATCCTTTGGCTAAACATGTAAATAGAGCGACTTAACATTCACACTATTCACCATTTTGCCACTTTTGCACGAAAAGATTCAGCAGCTGTTTCACCTGATCATCCAGGATCGAATTCCGATAATTTTCATCCATATGCTCAAGAGGCAGAGATGGCAGCCAAATCAAGCCTCCTTCCAGCTGACCTTCGAACGCTTTCCACATGCTGTCCGAAGTTAAAAGGAAAATGTGCTTAAATCCCTGTACCTTCAATTCTGATTCCCATTGGCCCAAGCCGCCGATCAGGCTATCTTCTGATGCCGATTTCAGATAGGCAAATCCAGGCAGCATGATGAGACGTCCTCTGAATTGCCGTTCAAGCTGCACACTTAGAAGCGATATAAATTCTGTCATGGCTACAGACTGTTTGATATCATCTCCAAATGATACAGGAAGGAGCGGCAGAACAGCAGTGTCTACATATTGCTTTTCTTTAAGGAACATGTCGATATCCTGTGATATCCATTTCATATCATTCACTCCATTACAAATATTTGCCTTCCTTAATATATCATTAATGATTAGAATGCTTCAAATCAAAGAATGCAGACAAAATAAGAGCCCTGCTTTTATAAAAGCAAGGCTTAGGTAGTCTCTAATTTATTCAGCTGCTGAGTCAGAACGTTAAAAGCTTTTTTATCCTGCTTATCCAATGCTTCATCAATGAGCTCAAGGAGTTTCTCTCTTCTGAACTTTTCCAGGCTTTCTGTCAGGAACCTTTCGGCGATCAGCCGGTCCTTTTCGTTTATCTGGAGTGTCTTTGGCATAAAGGGATTTTCCTCCATGACCGCTGCATACTGATGGGCCTTATTTGAAGCATGGAAATTAAGCTGGATATAAATCTCTTCATCCCTGTTTAAGCGGATATCATGGAAGGACTTCTCCGCATCTGTGGTCATTACATTCTCTTTGTAAAAACGGAAAGGAACTTCATCCACACAATGGGTCGACATGATCAGGCCTCTTGGGCAATACTGTGCCTGCTCTACAAAATGCACCTTCTCCATAAGCTGGTCATGACTCATCAAATAATTGAGAATCCAAACACATTCTCTTCTTTTGAGCTGATAATGGTTTAAAAACCAGCGGATAAAATCTTTCTTCTCGTTGACAGATACAGGGGTCGCCATTTTTGATTCCCTCCTCTGCTTACAGACAAATTTGGTTTTACTGAAGTTACATTCAAAGGATAGAAACTGCCTTTTTTAATCAAGAAAATCATCCGTGAGTCGCTGCAGCACATCTAGATATTCTTCATTGCCAGGCTCCAGTTTGATTAATGTATTAAAAATTTCGGCAGCCTCATCCCTTTTTCCTTCCTCTGCTAAAAAATATCCGTAATCCGAAAGGAAATCCGGCTGCTGTTTAAAGAAAGTATATGCAAGCTGATATTTGTTTAATGCCTCTGAAAATTCCTCTATATGCTGAAAGGCAACGGCTGAATCCCATATAAGCTGGGGCTCTTCAAGCTCGTTCAGCATTTCAGTGATTTCGATTACATCTTCATATCTTTCCTGCTGGAGAAGAAGTTTATTTAAAAGAATGGCTGCCTGGACATATTCGGGATCCAGTGCAAGAGCCTGCCTTAACATATCTTCTGCTTCTTTTTCATTGCCATTTTTCAGGGCAAGCTTCCCGCCATAGAAGAACAGTTCTTTGTTAAATTCGTCTTGTTTTATGCCTTCCTTGACCGCTTCCAGGCCTTTGCCGGCTTCTTCCTCCCGCTCGTATGCCTGGGCAAGGTATAAATACAGTGAATGATACTCGGGGTCCAGCTCCTTCAGCTCAGTCAATTTTTCAATGGCTGTGCGGTTAAAGCCGGCTTGAAGCGCTGTAAAAGCATAACTGAAAAGGGTATTAATCTCCAGCTTGTCATCTAGCGCTTTTTCATAATATGGAAGAGCTTCTTCAAATGCGCCGCCTGCGCTGAGAATATCCGCCAATCTCTGATTTACATTTATGCCTGCAATGATATCCTCTTTCCTGAGAACATTTTCATATATCCGCTTTGCTTCCAGAAATCTTCCCTGCTCTGCATAAAGTTCACCGAGGGCGAAATCTACAATTATCTCATCAGGCAATATTTCTTTTGCTTTCAGGAGCTTTTGTTCGCTGACCTCAAATAGACCATCCATTTGATAGAGGTCTGCTAATAAGAGAAGCGACTGCGGAAAGCTCGGATCATGTTCATCTATTCTTTCAAGGACAAGGATGGCTTCCTCTTCATTTCCCAGATCAATATGTGTTTCAGCCAACAGAACGAGCAGTTCTCCTTCTTCAGGATATGCTTCCAGAAGCCGTTCATATAAGGCTTTTGATTCCTCAAGGAACCCATACTGGAACAGTTCTTCTGCCAGCAGGAACCTTTCTTCATGGGAACCATCCAGCAGTATTTGCTGATAGCTCTCCAAGGCTTCTTCATGATGACCGTTTTCTAATAGAGTAATGATTTTATTTACTTTATCCATACTAAATTCCTTTCGAATGCTAATCGGCTATTTTAAAGTAAGCTGGTGTGCTGATTTTAACATGCTCTCCCGAACCTGAACGAAAAATCACTTCTTGTCCGGCTCTAATCACTTTTCCTTTCAGGACAGTGACAGCAAGTTTATCTCTATGATAATGAAACAGCTGTGATTCTTCAACGGTAAGACCTTCTTCAGGCTTTTCATATAAATTATAACTGGCTTCCCCGCCCTGATGAATATTCCCTTTTAAAGGGTAAATCCCAGCTTTGGACAGCACTGACCGGGATAGAGGCTCGTGTTCCATCAGCTCATTCGGCATTGAAGGAATTTTCTCTTCCTGCATCAGTTTTGTCCATAATGTATTTATTCTGCTTTTCTCCTTTTCATTCCTGCCTGCAAAGAGGGGGGCAAGCGGACAATTATAAGGAAACATTGCTTCCCGCAGCCATCCCCACGGAACTTGCTCAAACTCCTTTGCATCCTGTATTTCAACAAAAACCACAGGAACTCTTTCTCTCTTGCATTTTCTCATAAAAGAAGGGGTGAGGAGACGGACAGGAATTTTCACACCAATAATATAATCGATCGGGCTGCTTAACAAACTTGCTTTAAAGCATTTAAGATCACTCTTTAAAGTATATTCATGCTTTACAGGCACAGCTGTCAGGAAGGCTGTGCATCCTTTTAATATGAACTCCCGAATATAATACTCCTTGAGTTCTGAAAAAGACATTTCCAGCGGGATAGATGTGTCCAGGACCACATATCCTGCAGACATAATAAATGCACCCGCATCCATTCTTGTATACCGAAACCGTTTCATTTCAGCCTGCATCAGTGAAATCTCATTATTTCTAATCAGCATTGATGTTTTTAACAGCTTGTCTTCCTTTAAAATATTTGCATTCTCAATAATATATGCCATAAAACCACCCTCTTAAACGGTCTTATGACAAGCTATGAAATTTTCACATAAATAAGACTGCTTGAACAGAAAAAGAGCTGCAGGAATACAGCTCAAGGCTCTTTTCGTATAAATTATTGTTTTCGCCAACAATGGGGTCCGTTGATTTCCGCTCCAGGATGCTCGCTTTCCGCGGGGCAGGCGGTGAGCCTCCTCGACACTGCGCGTCTGCGGGGTCTCACCTGTCCCGCTACTCCCGCAGGAGTCTCGCACCTTCCGCTCCAATCAACTCAGTAAATAAAA